>JBBDSD010000436.1:0-15622 GCA_040905065.1 Trueperaceae bacterium
GGGGGGGCCCCCCCCGCGCCGATGCCGGCGAGGGCCTCGACCACGTCCTGGCTCTCGCCCGACTGGCTCACGCCGACCGCGAGCATCCCAGCGGCGCGCAGCGGGGCCCGGTGGATCGTGACCAGGCTGGGGGGCAGGCTGGCGACCGCGAGGCCCAAGCGCAGGCCGGCCAGGTAGGCGAAGAACGTGACGGCGTTGTCGCTCGATCCGCGCGCGAAGGTGACGATCCCGTCCGGTGGATCGTCGCGCAGCACCCGGCCGATCTCGGCGGGTGCTGCGTCGTCCAGGACGCGGTGCAGGATCTCCGGCTGTTCGCGGATCTCGCGCTCGAACAGGGTGGCGGGTCCACGGAAGGTGACGGCGTCGTCGCTCACGTTCGTTCTCCAATCGAAGCTGCGGGCGTGCCGGGCACGGGCCGGCCCGCACTCCAGACGGTCCGAATGCGCAGGTCGGCGTCCAGCGCGACCAGGTCGGCGCGGGCGCCCGCTTCGATGCGGCCCCGGTCGGTGAGGCCCAGGTAACGCGCGGCGGTGGCCGAGGTCGCGTCGGCCGCTTCGTGCCACGTCAGGCCCACCCCCACCGCGCCGCGGAACACCGCGTCCATGGTGGCCACGCTGCCGGCCAGGGTGCCGTCCTCCAGGCGGGCGGCGCCGTTCTGGATCACGACCTTCTGGCCGCCCAGCTCGCTGGGGCCCTCGCGCAGGCCGCTGCCGCGCATGGCGTCGGTGATCAGCAGCATGCGGTCCGGCTTGGCGGCGTGCACCGCCAGGACGGTGACCGGGTCCAGGTGGTGCCCGTCGAGGATCAGTTCCGCGTACGCCGCGCGGTCGGCCAGCGCCGCACCGGCCACGCCGGGCGCCCGGCCGCCCAGGCCGCCCATGGCGTTGAACAGGTGGGTGAATCCGACCACGCCGCCCACCTCGCGAACGGCGGTCGCCACGGCACGGACCTGGCCCGCGTCAGCGCGAGTGTGCCCGAACGAGACGCGCACCCCCGCCAGCGCGAAGGCGCGGGCCGCCTCGGCAGCGCCGGGCAGCTCGGGCGCCAGGGTCACGATCCGCACCACGCCGACGTCGGTCGCTTCGCGCACCCGCTCCGGGTCGGGGTCGATCGCGTGGGGAGGCTGGGCGCCCAGGCGTTGGGGACTGACGAACGGTCCCTCCAGGTGCACGCCGGGCAGGTCCGGCAGCGGGTCGTCGGGCGACGCGTCGGCAGCAGCACCGATCGCCTCGCGAGCGCCGTGCAGGGCGCGCATCACCTGCGACCAGCGTTGCGTGATGGTGGTGGGCAGGAGGGTGGTCGTGCCGTGCCGCAGGTGGTGCCGCGCCATGGTGCGGATCGCCTTGGGCCCGTCCATCGTGTCGGCCCCGGCACCGCCGTGCACGTGCACGTCCACGAAGCCGGGGACCACCAGCGGGGCGTCGGCGTCCGGTCGCGGCCGGGCGGGCCCGGTCGGTTCGACCCCTTCGATGCGGGTCCCGAACGTCAGGCGCACCGGCCGAACGCCGTCCGGGTCGGGCACGTAGGCGTCGAGGGTGGGCATGGGGCGAGTCTACCGTCGCGTGCCGCGAGCGGAGATGCAGATCGGTCGGCGGTACGCTCGAAGCATGACGCCCGGATCCGAAGACGCCGAAGGGATGCGCGACGTCCGCGACGGTGCGATCGTGATCGGGTCCGGCCCCAACGGGCTGGCCGCCGCGATCGTGCTGGCGCGGGCGGGCGTGCCGGTGCGGGTGCTGGAGGCGCAGGAGCAGGTGGGCGGCGCGGCCCGGCACGCACAGGCCACCGTGCCCGGCGTGATCCACGATCTGGGGTCGGCGGTGCACCCCCTGGCGATCGGCAGTCCGGCGTTCCGGCGCTGGCCCCTGGCCGACGACGGCCTGCGCTGGGTCCACCCGCCGAGGCCGTTGGCGCACCCGCTGCCGGACGCGCCCGCCGGTCGGCTGGAACGGTCGCTCGAGGCCACCGCCGACGGGCTGGGGCGGGACGGCGACGCCTGGCGGTTCCTGACCGGTCCGGCCACGGAGGCGTGGGCGGGGGTGTCGGCGTCGGTGCTGGGACCGGTGCTGCGCTGGCCGGCGTCGCCCGTTGCGATGGCGCGCTTCGGCGTCCGGGCGGCGACCCCCGCCACCTGGACGGGGGCGACGTTGCGCACGCCCGCCGGTCGGGCGTTGTGGGCGGGCCTGGCGGCGCACGCCTCGCTGCCGCTGCGTGCGCCCGGCACCTCCGCGGTGGGCCTGCTGCTGGCCGCGGCGGGCCAGCGGGTCGGTTGGCCGTTCCCCGAGGGCGGTTCGGGGCGACTGACCGAAGCGATGCGGCGCTACCTGGAACGTCTGGGCGGCGAGGTCCGGACCGGCGTGACGGTCCGGCACCTGGACCGGCTCCCGCCGTCCCACGCGGTGCTGTGCACCGTTCCGCCACCCGCGTTCCGCCGCTTGGCCGAGGGGCGCCTGCCGGCGGGGTACGACCGGGCGCTGGCGCGGTTCCGTCCGGGCGAGGCGATCGTCAAGCTGGACCTAGCGGTCGATGGGGGCGTGCCGTGGCTAGATCCGGCCTGCCGGCAGGCGGGCACCGTGCACCTGGGTGGCCGGGCGGAGCGGGTGGCGGCCGCGGAGGCGGCGGTGGCTTCGGGCGAGATTCCCGAGCGGCCGTACGTGCTGGTGGCGCAACCCGGCTGCTTCGACCGCTCGCGCTGCGCGGGTTCGGTCGAGCCGCTCTGGGCGTACGCGCACCTGCCGCGAGCACGCGCGCACGACGCCGCGTCGGTGGCGACGCTGGCGCGGCGGATCGAGGCGCAGATCGAGGCGGAGGCGCCCGGCACGCGGGCCCGCGTGGTGGGCCGCCGCGTGGTCGGTCCCCGCGACCTGGAGACGGAAAACCGGAACCTGGCGGGGGGCGACATCACGGCGGGTGCGTCGACCCTATGGCAGCTGCTGGCGCGCCCGGTGTTCCGGCCGCTGCCGTACCGCACGCCCCTGCCCGGCGTCTACCTGGCCGGCGCGTCCACGCCACCCGGCCCCGGTGCGCACGGCATGGCCGGCGTGTGGGCGGCGCGGACGGCGCTTCGCGACCGCTTCGGGATCGACGTGCCGATCGGTCGCGCCTGAGCGACCGGCAGGCGGACGCGAGCGCCGCGCGTCGTGTCCTGCCGCTGGATCGTCACGCCATGGCGCTGCGGTCGCGCAGGTGGACCACCATGCGGCGGCGCGTCGGATCGAACCAGAGCCGCTGCACGAGGACCATCGCTTCGTCGGCCCCGTCCGCGCGGACGGGGAGCGTGCCGGACACGGCGCCCTGCATCAGATCGGCGACGAGGTCGGGCGTGATCGACCCCCGCCAGAGCAGCGCATCGTCTTCGCGGATCAGTTCGCCGGGGTGTCCCCCAAGGCAGGCGGGCGTGGAGCGTTCGGTCGCGATCACGTCCCGAGCGTAGCGGGTGCGTGAGGGTAGGACGCCAGACAGATCGGCCTCGGCCTAGTACTACTGTGTCATAACTATCGTGTTGGTGGTGGTGAACGTGTCATGCTGAGCCATGACGTCTCGGGTGGTGGATCGGGCGCGGTTCGATGGGTACGTGGAGTCGTTGGTTTCGGCGGTGGGGCACGCGGATCGGCGGTGGCCGTTGGAGGCGTACGTCACGGGGTTGCTGCTGCCGGGGGAGCGTAAGAGCATCGAGCCGGTCGCGGCGCGTGTCGATCCCGCCAATGTGGGGCGGGCGCATCAGGCGTTGCATCATTTCGTGGCGGTGTCGCCGTGGGATGAGCGGGAGGTGCTGCGCGTCGCCAGGGAGTACGCGCTCGAGTTGTTGGAGCGGCAGGCGCCGGTCGCGGGCTGGGTGATCGACGAAACGAGCTTCCCAAAGAAGGGACGGCACTCGGTGGGTGTCGCTCGGCAGTACTGCGGAACGCTTGGCAAGGAAGCGAACTGCCAGGTGGCGGTGAGCGTGAGCCTCGCGAATCGCAGCTTGAGCGTGCCGGCCGGCTGGCGACTCTACCTGCCCAAGGAGTGGACCTCAGATCCCGAGCGTTGCGCCAGCGCGGGCGTGCCACCGGAGGTGACGTTCTTGAAGAAGTGGGAGATCGCGCTGGAGTCGATCGGCGACCTGCTCGCGGACGATGTGCCGCGCGCGCCGGTGATCGCCGACAGCGCGTACGGGGACGCCACCGCCTTCCGTGACGCGCTCACCGGACACGGTCTGAAGTACGTGCTCGCAGTCAAGGGCGACACCACCGTGTGGCCACCGGGAGAGGGGCCCGTGAAACCAAAGCGCAAGCCGGGTGGCGGTCGGCCGCCGACGCGCCTGAAACGAAGCCCGCAGCACCAACCGGTGTCCATCAAGCGGCTCGCCGCCTCACTGCCTGCGGACGCGTGGCGGGAGGTGCGTTGGCGGGAGGGAAGCAAGGGGATCCTCCGCTCGCGCTTCGCGACGCTCCGAGTGAGGCCCGCGCATCGCGACAACGAACGAACCGAGCCACGCAACGTCGAACGGCTGCTGATCCAATGGCCCAGCGGCAGCAGCGACCCCACCAAGTACTGGCTCTCCACGCTGGGCGAGCAAACCGAGATCGGGGAGCTCGTCAGCCTCGCGAAGCTCCGCTGGCGCATCGAGCGCGACTACCAGGAGCTCAAAGACGAGCTCGGACTCGACCACTTTGAGGGCCGCAACTGGCGGGGCTTCCACCATCACGGGGTGCTATGCATCGCCGCCTACGCCTTCCTGGCGGCCGAACGCGGCCGCCTTTCCCCCCCTCAGGCTCCAACCACACTCCGCAGCGTACCGCTACCCGAAAACTTCACCCCACGCGGCTCCCCCCGTCAGACCCGCACGGCATAACCCCGTCTCCATCACCACCCAACGCATGCTCCTCGCCCACACCCTCGTCCAGGACCTACCCCGCCGCCCCACATGCGGCATCAACCATCCCAACCATTTATGACACAGTAGTACTAGCAGCCTGTGTAAAAAACCTAGTCCAACCCCCCGGTCGTCGGGGCCGGCCATCGTGTGGGTATCCGGATGGACGTCCCCTGAAGGGCACACGTCATTCGCCGGAGCACATCGTCACGAAACTGTCACGTCTCGCGAGGTGGAGTGGTCGCAGGCCGGGGAGAGTTTGTCGAGCGCGACGGCCGCCGTGACGCGCCGCGAGGGTGGGCGCCGGTGGGGGATGGGGGGGCGCTCGGGCCGGCACGGAACTCGCCGGGGGCCAATCCCCGTTTCTCAGCCCGGGATGACGGCGGTCACGCTCGTTCCCTGCCCGGGCTCCGTCTCGATGTCCAGCTCGCCCCCGAGCAACGCTGCGCGCTCCTGCATCCCCAACAGGCCGAGGCCGCCGGTCCAGCCCTGCACGGCGGGCGCAGGGAGCTCGAACCCCCTGCCGTCGTCGGCCACGCTCAGGTGGATGAGGCCCGGCGCGAACGTGAGACGCAGCCAAAACCGCGACGCCTCGGCGTGGCGCTCCACGTTCCGGAGCGATTCTTGAGCGATGCGGAACAGGCCGAGCTCGAGGTCGCTCCCGAGGCGCCGTTCGTGGCCGTCGATCGTCGCTACGCCGTCGATGCCGGTCTGGAGCGAGAGGTCGCTCACCATCCGGCGGATGCACGTCACCACCCCGAGCTCGTCCAGGGCGGGGGGTCGCAATTGGCGTGTGAACTCCCGCAGCTCGGACATGAGGCCCTCGGCCGTATCGGTCGCCAGGTGCAGGTGTGCCTGCGCCTGCGGCGAGCCGACGCTCAGCGCCTCCTCGATCTCGTGGAGCTGCCGGCACAGCACGACGACGCGCTGGAGCGCCTCGTCGTGGAGCTCGTGGGCGATGCGGCGACGCTCCTCCTCCTGGGCCTCGAGGATTCTTCCCGCGTACGTGCGCAGCTGCGTTTGCCGGCGTTGCTGCTCCGTTACGTCGTGCAGCGACGACTGGGTCCACCGCCTGCCGTCGGGGCCCGTGAACGTCGTGGAGGTGGGTGCGACGAGAACGTCCGCTCCGGAGGGGCGGGCGAGCGTGAACATGGCCGAGGTGCGACCCGCGGACGATTCGCGCGGCGCGTCGAGCAGTTGCTCGGCCGCCGCCTCACCGACCAACTCGGCGAGCTCGACCCCTTGCACGTCGTGATGGCCGAACAATCGCGCGGCGGCCGCGTTCGCTTCGCGGATGCGACCGTCATCATCGAAGACCATGACACCTGCGGCCGAGTTGTGGAAGAGCCCACGGTAGCGCCGCTCGGAGGCCTGCAATGCGCTCAGGGCTTCGTGGGCGTGTCGGCGCGCGAGCACCTCCTCCTGCACCCGGTGCCCGACGAAGAAGGCGACGGCGTTCACGATCAGGAGCTGCGTAGCTGCCCCGGCGAACTGATCGCCGTGGTGGAAGATGAACAGGTTGGGCATCGCCAGCGCGGTGCACCAGAGTGCCGTGGCGACCGCGCCGTGCAGGCCGAAGTTCAATGCCGCGTACCCGACCGGGATCAGGAACAGCGTTTCAGGCACGAAGTAGAGGGAGGCGCCGTGGGGAAGCGCCCCCAGCACCTCCACCAGAGCGTGCATGAGCGCCAGGGCCAGCACCAGCAGTTGCACGATCCAGAAGCGGCGGTCGCGCATGAGCTTCAGGTCGAAGTCGAGCGCCATGGGGAGTCGCCAGGGAAGGCTCGTCATGGCTGCTCGCCGGCATCCTCGTCGACGGGGTGCAGCCACTGGTGGCTGAACGCGTACGCGGCCGCACCGGTGCGCGAGCTGACGCCGAGCTTCCCGAAAATGGTGCTGAGGTGACCCTCCACCGTACGCGTACTCATCCGTAGGTTCTCGGCGATCTCCTTGTTGCGCTTGCCTTTGGCCACGAGGCTCAGCACCTGCAACTCGCGTGGCGTCAGGACGTCCCCCGCCTCACCGGAGCCCTCCGGTCCCTTGCGCGCCCACAAGCGTGCGAGCTTGCGCCCGATCTCCGGGTGCAGGACGATCTCGCCCCGGTGCGCGGCCCGTACCGCCTCCACCAGCTCGCTGGCCCGCACCGTCTTGAGCAGATAGCCCGACGCCCCCACGTCCATGGCGGCAAACACGAAATCGTCGTCGTCGTAGGCGGAGAGGATCAGGATGCGCGTCGCAGGCGACAGGTCATTCGTTTGGCGCGCGATCTCGATCGTGCTCGGTCCCGGCATGCGCATGTCGAGGATGGCCACGTCCGGCTGCTCGCCCTCGATGAGCCGAAGCACGTCACGCCCGGTCCCGGCCTCGCCCACGATCGTCAGATCGGGGTACTGGGCGAGCATGTGGCGCGTTCCCTCCCGCACGAGGAGATGGTCCTCGCCGAGGATCACGCGGATGGCGCGTGCTGGCAATGCGTCCTCCCCTCACGCGATGGTAGCGCGGATGATTCCGGCGGCGCGCAGGTGAAAGCACGGGGTCGGGAGGTAGGTGTTTTCACGGGGTCGCTTGGGCGCTTCCACGCTTGGTGCGCTCGTACGACGGCGCCACACTGTGGTCACTGCACCTCGTTGCAGGAAGGGAGGACACGCATCACTGACGTTGGCACATTACGTAGCGAAGCTTCGGTCGCCGCGACGCAGGAACTCTGGGCCTTTCCCCCCGGGGGAGGCAGGGCCTGCGTTGCAGATCGAGGCGCGAGAGGAGAAGCATGATGATTCGAACGCTCACGCGAGGCATGATGGCCGCTCCGGTCCTGGCGCTGTTCTTTGGTTTGGCGCTGGCACACGAAACGATCACGGTCGATCCGATCGGGCATTGGCACGTCTTCGACGGCAAGACCCTCACGTTCCAGGTGATGGATGACGGTGAAGGCGTTCCCGGGCTCGACCTGGAAGTGGACATCGTCCGAGCCGGCTCCGACAGCGTCACCCAAAGGAGCGTCTCCGGCGGCGACGTCAACGACCTCGGCGATGGAAGCTATGCCCTGCATCACACGGTGACGGCCCTCGGCGGCCACGCCCTGGTCGCCCGATTCGAAGACGAGGGCGCCGTGGTCACGTCCCCGCCCGTCGCGTTCGATGTCGCCAAGGCCGGCGAAGAGGGCGTCGTGGTGACGGCCGATGGCACCTCCTACGTCTATCAGGTTCGCTACGTTTGGAGCCCCGGACACATTCATGCGAACGACGAAGAGCCGGCGACGCTCTCGTTCGAGGTGATGCGCGGCATTCCGGAGGGCGACGAGATCGACTGGGAGCAACCCTGGACGAACGACTTCGACCACGTCACGGACGCTCGTAACCCACGAGTGATCGTCACGTCGGACGACGGTGACGTCTCCGGCGAGCTGACGCCGACGTACGCCGGGCGCGGCGTGTACGAAGTGGAGCGCATCTTCTCCGTCGAAGAGGTTGGCGACGGCAGCAGCTACACGGCGCGCCTGGTCTTCACCGACCCCTACCACGGTGCCGAGGTGACCCACGAGGACGCCTACCCGCTGTCCGTGTCGCCGCCTCACTGATGCCCCGATCGTCACGCGGAGATGTGTCCGTGCACATCCCAACCTCGCCTATTGTGGCGCCGACGAGCCAACTGGAACGACAAGGAGTTCGACCATGCCAAAGCTGACGCGCACATGCATGCTATTCGTCACCGTTCTCGTCCTGGGCATGACCGGGTCCGTCGCGGCTCACGAGGCACACGACGTCGACGCGGAGCCCGATGCGGTCATCTACCTCGGCGACGTCTACATCCGACCTGCAGACGGGGAGGCAGGCGACGCCGTTCACGCGTCCGTCGGCCGACTCAACCTCATCGAAGTGGTGAACGAGGGGGACATCGAGCACGAGTTGCACTTCGGCACCGATCCGGACCTCGACGCGGGGCTGTACGAGAACAACCTCTTCGGCCACGACGGCGAGCACGCGTCCCATGGGTTCCTCGGGGTCGTCTTGGCGCCAGGCGAGAGCACGAAGCTGCACGTGTGGATTCCCGACGACAGGGCCGGAGAATGGGAGCTCGGGTGCTTCATTCCCGGCCACTACGAGGCGGGTCAGACCGCGCCCCTGATCCTGGACTGAACGACCACGAGCGAACCGAGTGCGACACCCGTCCTGCCCTCGCCGAGGCGTGGCCCCGTAAGCTGGACGTGGTGTCGCCCCCTCGGGGCCCTCGAAGTGAACGTGCCTCCAGCCGTCATGCGTTCACGAATGCATCGACCCCTACACGCTCCACAGCGCCGCAGGTCGCATCCCGCTGGCGCAGACCGACCCCGAAGCCAACGTGATCACGGCCATCGCGGCAGCGGGCCGCTTGGCAGCACCGCGGAACGAGAGCAGAGCAGCTTCCTCGGCTACTTTCTGCAGCATGCACGAGCCCGCGGCATGAAGGTCGTCGCCGAACGCGTCGCCAGCGTCTGCTTCGAGGGCGGTCCGCGTGTCCGGACGGATACGCGGACCTTCGAGGCGGACCTGGTCGTGCTCGTCTCGGGGAGGAGGGGGTATTGGAGTTGGGGTGGGGGCAGTTCACCACCACCCCCCTGGCAAGGCCCGACGGCGCTGCTCCACCCGGCCCGTCACCGCCAGCACCGAATCCACCTCGGCCGGAAACACGCGCGTCAACACGCGCGTCAACACGCCCACCGACACGCGGATCCGGCAAGCGATCCAACGACGAGAGTTTCACCCAACCCGACCGAGGCACACCCCACTCTCCACCCCAGCCGAGACCTTGCGTCAACAGTATGGAGGCTAGGGGCTCACCGATGCCCGTCCCGGCCCGTCCCGGCCCGTACCCTCCCTGTCCGGTCCGGTGCGCGCCCGCCAGGCGCTCTCCAGGGTGGCGTGGTCCACCGCTCGCACCTCTCCCCCGCGCAGGTTCACCAGCCGCACCTGCGGACGCACGCGCAACGCTTCCGCGACCGCCTTGCGGTAGACCGCGAGCTGGAAGGCGTACCGGCCCGGCCGCAACGTCCGGTCCGTCTTGTAGTCGTCCAGGTACCAGGCGTCGCCCACCCGGTACAGCCGGTCGACCACCCCCTGCCAGGTGCGGCGTCCGTCCGGCAGCAGCACCGGCCACTCGCGTAGGTCGCGCGTCCGATCGTGCAGCGCCGGCAACGGCCCACCCAGCAGGCTGTGGTACGTCCGCAGCATCGCTCGCACCTCGTCCAGCATGGCGTCCTGCTGTGGGCGTTCGTACGGGAACATCACCTCCTGGGCGCGCAGCAGGTCGATCTGCCGCTCGTCGTCGGGATCGGCGTCGCGGCGCACCGCGTCGTGCAGCAACGTGCCGACCGCGACCGCCTGTCCGGGCAGGCGCCGACCGGGGCGCGTCGTTCCGGCCCCATCGGCGTCGCCGCCCACGGCGCGCCACGGCTCGCCGTCGCCCGGTGCGTCGCCCCGGGTTTCGTCCGGGACGTCGTCTGGGACGTCGTCTGGGGCGTCGTCCTCGCTGAAGCGACCGCCGTCCGCCACGCGGATGCGCGACGGGCTCTCGACCGGCGGCAGGGCGTCCGGACGGAAGCGGCGCGAGGTCCACGGAGCTGTGGGCAGACCGGGGTCGGCCGGGTCGGGTGCGGCCGGAGCGGCGTCGGCCACGCCGTCCACGCCGTGCCGCAGCAGCGTGACGCCGTCCCGATCGAGCGGGGCCGCGTCCGGGCCTACGCCGATCCGCGCGACGGCAGCGGCCCACGGTCCCGCCCGGGCCCGCTCGTCGACGCTGGCGGTGAGGATCAGCTCGTCGCGAGCGCGGCTGGCGGCGACGTACAGGAGGCGGAACGACTCCTGCCGCTGTCGTTCGGCGTGCGATGCAGCGGCCGCTGCGTGCCCGGGGCCGGAGGGAAGGTGCAGGCGCCCGTCCTGGATCAGCACCCGGGGGGCCTTCCCGGCACCACCACGGGCTCCGAGGTCGAACACCGCGACCAGCGGCCACTCGAGACCCTTGCTGGCGTGCACCGTCACCAGCGCCACGCCCGACCCTTCGGCCGGCACGTCGCCCGCCTCGCGCGCCTGGCGCGACAGCAGGTCCATGCGCTGCAAAAGCAACTCCAGGTCGCCGGGAGGCCGTTCGGCCACCTCGAACAGCAGCGCGTCCACGTTCTCCCGTTGACCGCGCGACAGGCGCGCCACGAACCGCTCGCCGCCCGGTAGAAGCGGGGCGCGGACCAGGGTGCGGATCGCTTCGAGCGGGCCGCTGCGCACCGCCTCCCGAATCCGGTCCAGCGCCTGGGCCCGGTCCGGATGCGCCTCGCGCAGCGCCGCCACCGCATCGTCCGCCCGCACGATCCGGTCCAGCTGCGCCGGCGTCAGCTGCCCGAACGGACCGCGTGCCCAGGCGGCCAACGCGTCGCGTCGGTCGGGCTCCACCCCGACCCGCAGCGCCTGGACCAGGTCGCGGACCTCGGTCCGTTCGTAGTACCCGCGCCCCTGCCCCAGCACGGTAGGGATCCCGGCCGCGGTCAGGGCGTTTCGGACCCGCTGCAGCGCGTGGTGGCTGCGCGCCAGCACCGCCATCTGGTCCCACGGCCTGCCGCGTTCGTGGGCGCTGGAGAGGCGTTCGGCCAACACGGTCGCTTCGCGGGCGCGCAGGGCGTCCATCCGCGCGGCGTCCCGGACCCAGTGCACCTCGACCCGGCCCCGTACTTGCGCCTGGTCGCCGGCGGCGGCGACCTGCGGGGCTTCGTCCGGCACGAAGCCGTGCCCGTCGCTCGCCAGGCGGTCGGTGAGGGCGTTCAGGAAACGCACGACCAGCTGCGCGTGCCGGCGGCTGTGCGCGAGGGGCGGCAGCACCGCGCCCTCGCGCGCGGCGCGGCGGAACACCTCGACGTCGGCGTGGCGGAAGCCGTAGATCGACTGCTTCGGGTCGCCCACCACCTCGACCTCGATGCCGGCTGCCTCCAGGCTCCGGAAGTAGCGCCCCTGCAGGGGGTTGACGTCCTGGAACTCGTCGACCAGCACGAACGGGGTGCGCGCGGCCAGGCGCGCCACGGCGGCCGGCACGCCGACCTGCGCCAGGGCCCGACGCTCGATCTCGGGCGGCGCTAGGCGCGCCCCACCGGTGCGGGCCTGGAAGCGGCGGTAGGCGGCGTGGGCGACGGTCGCGAGGGCGGCGGCCTCCTCGTCGCCGTCGGCCGCCTCGAAGCGGTCGGCCAGCGACCGCTGGGCGAAGGCGGCGAGCGCCAGCGGCACCGCCTCGTCGCCCAGGCGCGCCAGCGCCGCGCGCAGGGCCGGATCCAGGGCAGGGTCCTGGTCGGCAGATGCCTGTGCGCCGCGCTCCGCCGCCGACGCGTCGGCGGCGGCGTACGCCAGGCCGTGCAGCTCCTCCTCGAAGATCGCCTGCGCCTCCCACTCCGGAAGGGTGCCGAACGCTGGGTCGAGCCCCAGCAACGGCGCGGCGGAGCGCAACCCGACCGCCATGAAGCCGTGGATGGTGGTCAGCACGGCGCCGTCCAGTTCGCGTTCCGCCTCGGCGAAGCGCGGGCCGGCGTCGGGGGGGTAGACGTCCAGTCCGTCCAGGTACGCTCCGGTGCGGACCGCCTCGGCCAGGCCCGCGCCGACGCGTTCGCGCAGTTCGGCGGCGGCAGCGCGGGTGAAGGTGACGCCCGCCATGCGCCGCAGCGGGGCGCCCTCCGCGACGCGGGCCAGCAGGCGCCGGACCAGGCTGGTGGTCTTGCCGGTGCCGGCGGAGGCGACGCGGACGTTCACCGGCGTCCCTCGCGACAGAGGTCGTAAACGGGACAGTCGCGGCACACGAAGCCGGGGGCGGGGCGCACCTCGCCGGCGCGCCAGGCGGGCAGGACGGCGCGCGCCTCGCGGTCGATGCGATCCATCGACGCGTCGGGGCGTGCGAAACCGCGCTCGGGGTAGGGGACCGGCTCGCCGCCGATCGGCCAGACCACCAGCGTGACGCGCTCGATGCGCCCCCGGTAGCGACGCAGCAACGTCCGCGCCGCCCACAGTTCGCGCCCGTCGGCGCGGAGGATGCGGTCGGCGTCGGCCGTCTCCGTAGCAGCGCCGGGCGCCACGAAGCGCACCAGGCGCGCATGCGGTCCCTCGCGCCCGGCGGCGTCCAGCCGCACGTACGGTCCGTTCGGACCGTCCTCCTCGCCCTGCAGCCGCACGCCGTAGCGGAGGTCGCTCAGTGCGCCCAGGTGCGTAGAGATCCAGTCGGCGGCGGCCGGGAACCGTTCGGCCAGGTCGCTCAGGTCGGCCTGCGACCAGCCGTCGCGCGTGCGCAGCTCGCGCCGTAGCGGGCGCCACGCCTCCTGCAGCGTCCCGGACGCAGCCACGTCGTCCGCGTCCTGGTCGCCGGCAGTACGGTCGTCGGCGAACCCCAGCAACGGTTCCGCCCACGCCCGAAAGCCGCAGCGGGCGTAGCGCGCCAGGCGCCCGATCTCGGGCGGGCCCAGGTCGACCGGGCCGTCCAGCGGTCGGAACGGTCGGGCGTCGCGCCCCTCCCAGGCGCTGCCGGCCGGCCGTTCGGGGGGCGGCTCCGCCGGAAGACCCGCCCAGGCCGGCTCCGGCGCCACGCGGCCGCCCCGGTCGGCGTCGTGCACCGTGATGATCCCCCTCGCGGCCCGGCGACGCAGGTGCGCCAGCACCGCCGGCCTGCGTCCCTGGAACCGCTTCGGCAACCGCGGGTGACGGAACGCCAGCACCGGGTCGGCGCGGCGGTCCTCCGGCACGAAGTAGTCCTCCCGGTCGCGTGGCGCGAACGCCCCGTCGACGGCGCCGACCAGCCACGCCCGAAGGTAGCGCCGGCCGGTCGCCTGATCGGGGTGCAGCACCGCCACGCCGGCCGGGGGCGCATCGAAGCCGGCCGGCTCCTGCAGCAGCGCCGCCCACCAGGCGCGCACCTCCGGACCGGACGCCACGCGCGCCGCTTCGCTCAGACGGCGCAGCGCCTCGTCCCGGAACCGTTCGCGCTCCCGCGGGGAGGCGGAAGACGACGCAGCGGCGCCTGAGGCGGTGCCGGCCGGGTCGTGCGCGCCGGGCAGCGCCGCGAACGCCCGGTCGACGGTCCGTTCGCCCCACGCCAGCAGCGCGTCGGCGTCGCGCCCGTCCGGGGTGGCGTCGTGCAGCCAGGCGCGCCAGGCGTCCGCTTCGCCCCGTTCGCGGGCCAGGCGCCGGATCGCTTCGTGGCCCGCCACGCCGGCTCGCAGGGCGGCGGCCCCCAGGCCTTGCAAGTCAGGGACGGACAGCAGCCGGGCGGGCGTGGGCGCGTCGGGCAGCTCCAGCAGGTCGGTCAAACGCCTGCCTTCGGGCCGGTCGGCCAGGGCGCGCGGGGTCTCGTCCATCAGGGGCAGCCCGAACTCGTCGGCCAGCGCCACCAGCGCCCGGGCCCGACCGGGCGGCACGATCAGCGCCAGGTCCAGCGGGTCGCGGCCGCTGGCGAGCTCCGCCTTCACGTCGCGCAGCACCCAGCGCGCCTCCGCCACCGGATTGGGGAAGCGGTGCACCGTCGTGCGGTCCGCATCGCGCGGCGGCAGGCGCCGGTCCGGCTCGACCTCCGGCGGCAGCCGCTCGACCCAGATCCGGACCGGCAGGTGCCGCGCGACGGCGCGCAGCAGGCGCACCTCGGCCGGGGCCAGTTCCGGGACGCCGTCGACCACGATCAGGTCGGCCTCGAGGGGTAGGGGCGCCTCGCCTGGCAGCGCCTGCGCCATCCGCTGGGTCGCCTCGCGCAGGTAGTCGTCGTAGTCCCAGGCGTCGCCCTTGGCGTGGGCGTAGGCGCGGTGGATGCGGCGCAGCCGCGCCGACTCCGGATCGGTGCCAGCGATGCGGTGCATGGGCACGCCGTGCCGTTTCGCTTCCGCCACGGCCTGGGCGAACAGGCGCGCCTCGCCGGGGCTGGGGGGATCCTTGCGGTCGGCGTGGAGCGCCTCGCCGACGGTCGCCAGACGGCCGGTGCCGATCAGCAGCGGGCGGCGACGGTCGGCCATCGCCTGGTACGCCACCTGCTGGACGGTCGCCACGTCCAGGCCGACCAGCGGGCCGTGGCGCGCGATCCGTCGCAGCAGGTGCGTACGGAGCGTGGCGGGCGCGATCCACACGACCCGCCCACCGTCCTCCGCCACGGCGCGCGCTCGTGCGATCGCGTGGTGCGTCTTGCCCGACGCCGGCGGACCAACGCACCACCACGGTCGGCCGAGGGTCGCTTCCGGATCGTTACGGTCGCGATCTGTACGGCCGCGATCTGTACGGTCGCGATCGTTGCGGTCGCGTTCGGCCGGCACGCCGGCACGATACCGCCCTGCGTCAGCCGCTTCGGCGTGGGTTCGGATCGCGTCCGTCCGGTGGAGCGTCCAGCTGGGCGGCGAGGTCGCTCGGGTCCACGATCGGTCGGTGGCAGAGGTAGCGCTCGCACAGCCAGGCGGCGGCGCGACCGCCTTCCGTACCATCGCTGCCCGGGGCGGTACCGGGCACGGCGCCGGCGACGGGGGCGGCGACGGTCTCGGCGAACGGACCGCGCCCGAGCGGCGGCGCGTCCGGATCCACCACGCGCAGCACCGCAACATGGTCCAGCGGCCGTCGCGCCGCGACCCGCCAGAGCGCTTCGCCCCCCGCCGCGTCCGGACCGGTGACCACCAGCTCGCGCGGGGGTGCGGCCATCGTGCGCAGGACGGTCAGGGCCGACGCGGCCGCCACGGGGTGCCGCCGCGCGAGCGACAGCAGCGGCCGCACCGCGGCGGTGGCGCGCTCGCGCAGATCGTTG
>JBBDSD010000437.1:0-2554 GCA_040905065.1 Trueperaceae bacterium
CCAGATCTGAGTCACCCACCCCGCCCCCGGTACGAACTACTTCTGAGTTGACACGGCCCCGCGGAGGCGGCGCGGGCGCCTCTCGACCCGAGGCCGTCCGCGACCGAGGCCCCCAAATCGAGGCCCCTCGAATCGCGGTCACCCGCCGCGTCCGCCCCACGCGGAGCCGAGCCACGCCGCCGCCGCGGCGACGAGGGCGATCCCGGCGACCAGGGCGGCGCGACGGCGCGACGATCCCACCGGCGACCGGATTACCGAGCGCGCGCGACCGTCGCGCACGCTAGAGTCCTGGGGTGTTCTCGCGCGGTCCCGCCGTTGTGGCTCTGATGGTCGTGAATCTGATCCCCTTGGTCGGCGTGCTGGCGCTCGGATGGCGGCTGCTGGACGTGATGGTGCTGTACTGGCTGGAGAACGCCGTGATCGGCGCCTTCGCGGTGGCGCGCATGGCGACTGCGGGACGGGACCGCGCTACGGCGCTGCTGCTGATCCCGTTCTTCTGCGTGCACTACGGCATGTTCTGGTCGGTGCACGGATCGTTCGTGATGGCGTTCTTCGGGAGCGACGGTGGTGCGTTCGGTGCGTCCGGGTCCGCCCCCATGCCGGTGGGGCCGGACGCGCTCGGTCCGCTGGCGTGGCTGGGCGGCGGCGTGGGGTGGGCGCTCGTGGGCCTGACGCTCAGTCACGGCGCGTCGTACCTGCAGAACTGGTGGGGTCGTCGCGGGGAGCGCCGCTACGCGACCCCGAAGGAGGAGATGGTCCGTCCGTACGGACGGGTGGTCATCCTGCAACTGACGATCCTGGTGGGCGGGTTCGCGGCGATGTGGCTCGGAGCGCCGGTCGTGGCGATGGCGGTGCTGGTGGCGCTCAAGACCGGTGTCGACCTGGCGGCGCACCTGCGCGAGCACGCTCAGCGACCGACCGGCACGGGGTCCGGCGCGACCGCGGCGCCGCTGGCCTGACGGGACAACCACACCCCTCGCCCCAGCGTCATCTGCACGTCGGTGCGCCCGCCACGCTGCGTGACGCGGCGGACCTCGTGGAAGCCGACCTTGCGGAACGCCCGTTGCGCCCGCGTGTTGTCGGCGAAGGTGTGCAGGCGGACCTGTTCGAGCCCCAACGTTTCGAAGGCGTAACGGAGCAACGCCTGGACCGCTTCCGGGCCGTAGCCGAGTCCCCAGTGACTGCGCTCGCCGATGATGATGCCCAGCGTACCGTCCAGATCGGTGACGTCGTACAGTTCTGCCGTGCCGATGTAGGCGTCGCGCTCGTCGTACACCCCGTAGGTGGCGCGGTCGCGCCGTCGCGCGTCGGCCTGCAGCACCCTCCGCAGCAGCCAGAGCGGCAAGCGGTTCGGTGGGGTGCCGTTCAGGTGGGCGATCTCCGGATCGCGGAAGTGGGCGTGGACGCGCCGCCAGTCCTCGCGGTGCAACGCCGCGAGGGGCCTCAGCCGGACGCGGCCGTGACGAAGCTCCATGGACCGAGCATAGCGTCCGGAGCGCGGTAGGCTCGTGCCACGATGAGCACCGTTCCGGACGCGGACCGTACGGGCGGGTCCGGCATCTTCAGAGACGCGAGCGGAGGATCGATGAACGACAGCAGCGACCAGGTTACGACGCGACCGGTCGGGTCGCCGTCCGACGTGGCAGAGCGGGTGGACCGGCTTCGCGACGAGATCGGACGCTCCATCCTCGGGCAGGAGAGCCTGATCGACGACCTGTTGGTCGCCGCGTTGGCGCGGGGGCACGTGCTGATCGAGGGTGCTCCCGGGCTGGGCAAGACGCAGCTGGTGCGGGCGTTCGCGCAGGCCACCGACCTGGACTTCGGCCGGGTCCAGTTCACGCCCGACCTGATGCCGGCCGACGTGACCGGCAGCAGCGTGTTCGTCGAAGAGGACGGTGGACGCTTCGAGTTTCGGCCCGGGCCCGTGTTCGCGCACGTGCTGCTCGCGGACGAGATCAACCGCGCCACGCCCAAGACGCAGTCGGCGCTGCTCGAAGCGATGCAGGAGCGCACCGTGACCGCCTCCGGCGAGCGGCACGACCTGCCCGAACCGTTCCTGGTGCTGGCGACGCAGAACCCGATCGAGATGGAGGGCACCTACCCACTGCCCGAGGCGCAGTTGGACCGGTTCCTCTTCAAGCTGACCGTGCCCCGGCCCGATCGGTCCACGCTGGTGCGGATCCTCGAGGCGACCACCGGACGCGACGCCGCTCCGGTCGAGCCGGTGTTTCGGCGCGAGGAACTGCTGGCCGTGCAACGCATGCTGCGCGAGGTGCCGGTCGCCAAGGCGGGGCTCGAGTACGCCGCTCGACTGGTCGAAGCGAGCCACGACCTGAGCGGCGTTCGGTTGGGCGCCAGTCCCCGGGGCGCGCAGGCACTGGTGCTGGCGGCCAAGGGGTACGCCCTGCTGGCGGGGCGGCCGCACGTGGAGTTCGCCGACCTGCGTCGGGCGGTGCTGCCGGCGTTGCGGCACCGGTTGCTGCCGTCGTTCGATGCGGAGGTCGAGGGCCGAAGCGTCGACGATCTGCTGCGGTCGCTGCAGGAGGACGTCACG
>JBBDSD010000438.1:0-2532 GCA_040905065.1 Trueperaceae bacterium
CGGCGGACGCCGTGTCGCGCGCTCCGGTGACGCCGGTCACCGACACGGCGTAGACGAACCCGCGACAGGCGGCCGTGACCGCCTGCAGGCGCGCATCGGTGGAGGTAGGCGCCACCAGGAACACCGTCGCCAGGTCCACCTCGCGCGCCGCCTCGATCAGCGTACCCGCCTCGTCCGGTGGCAGGTCGGGCAAAATCACGCCGTCGGCGCCCGCCTGGGCTAGGTCGCGCACGAAGCCGCGCTCGCCGCCGCGGGCGTAGCAGAGGATCGGATTCGCGTACGTCATCACCAGCAGCGGCGCGTCGCTGTCCTTGCGCAGCTCTTGGATCAGGTCGAAGGTTCCGGCCGTCGTGACGCCGGCGCGCAGCGCCTCCTCGCTGGAGCGCTGGACGGTAGGGCCGTCGCCCAGCGGATCGGAGTAGGGCAGACCGATCTCCAGCAGGTCGGCGTGACGCAGCAGCGTACGGGCGTGCCGCAGGAACGCGTCCCGGTCCGGCCATCCTGCGGTCAGGTACGGCACGAAGGCGGCGCGACCGTCCGCGTGCGCGGCGGCGAACGCCGCGCCGATCCGGGCGGCGCCGCGCGCGGGCGCGCTCACGCCGCCGCCTCCGGTGCGCCTTCGGAGCGACCGTCCGATCCCATGCCGTCCCCGTCCGCCAGAACCCGCCTGGCCTCGCTCACGTCCTTGTCGCCCCGCCCGGACAGGTTGATCACCAGCTCCGCCTCGCGCGGCAGGGTGGGCGCCAGCTTGGCGGCGTACGCCACGGCGTGGCTGGACTCCAGAGCAGGAACGATGCCCTCGACCTCGGCCAGCATCCGGAACGCGTCCAGCGCTTCGCGGTCGTCGATCGCCACGTACTCCGCCCAGCCCGACTCGTAGTAGTGCGAGTGCTCGGGCCCGACGCCCGGGTAGTCGAGTCCGGCGGAGATCGAGTGCGCTGGCGTGATCTGCCCGTCGTCGTTGGAGAGCAGGTGCATGAAGGCGCCGTGCAGCACGCCCACCTTGCCGGCGCTGATGCTGGCGGCGTGCGCTCCCGACGCGACGCCGTGTCCCGCCGCCTCGACCCCGATCAAGCGCGGGCGGTCCGCGTCCGGCAGGTAGGCGTACGGCGCGAACATGCCGATCGCGTTGCTGCCGCCGCCCACGCACGCCACGATGGCGTCCGGCACCCGGCGCCCGGTCCGCGCTTCGAGCTGATCCATCGTCTCGAATCCGATCACGCTCTGCAGGTCGCGCACCATGCGCGGGTACGGGTCGGGCCCCACCACGGAGCCGATCACGTAGAAGGTGTCGCGCACGTTCGTGACCCAGTCGCGGATCGCCTCGTTCGTGGCGTCCTTCAGGGTACGGGTCCCGCTGGCCACGGGACGCACCTCGGCCCCGAGCAACTGCATGCGGAACACGTTCAGCTCCTGGCGCCGAACGTCCTCCTCGCCCATGTACACCACGCACGGCAGATCGTAGAGCGCGCAGGCGGTGGCGGTGGCGACGCCGTGCTGACCGGCGCCGGTCTCGGCGATGATGCGGGTCTTGCCCATGCGCTTCGCCAGCAGGACCTGCCCGACGGTGTTGTTGATCTTGTGGGCGCCGGTGTGGTTCAGGTCCTCGCGCTTGAGCCAGATGCGGGCGCCGCCTAGGCGCTCGGTCAGGTTCTCGGCCACCGTCAGGCGGCTGGGGCGGCCCACGAACTCTTGCAAAACCCAGTCCAACCGTTCGCGGAAGGCGGGGTCGGAGCGAGCGGCGTCGTAGGCGACGGCCAGTTCGTCGAGGGCGGGAATGAGCGTTTCGGGCACGTAGCGACCGCCGAAGCGGCCGAAGCGTCCCCGTTCGTCGGGCAGTGGAAACATCGAGACCTCCCGAGCGTCCGCCGCGGGCCCGCGCGGAGCGGGTGCGGGAACGATGCGGCTCGCGGTCAGCGAAACCGGGCGGGTTGTGACGGTGGGGTCGGCGCGAAGGCGCCGGAGCGTGCGGTCGCGGCGCGTCTCAGGCGACGCGCACGCCACGCCGCCATCGCTGGTGGCGACGCTTGAACGTGCGCGGGGTGCGGACGCGGGGACGCATGCCGCGAGTCTACCGGCGTACCGGGCGGACTGTCCACACGCTCGCGGTCACGGCCGCGATTCCGCCCGCGGTTACGGCCGCGATCCCTGCCGCAACCATGCCAGGTCGTCGTCGTGCAGCCGTCCGGGCGTCCGCGACGCAACGGCGCCGCCCCCTGCCTCGATCAGATCGGCCGCCCGGAACTCGCGGCGGTCGCATGATAGTCCGAGGGTCCAGGCGAGCAGGCCGACCACGCGCTCGGGCGCGACCCCCGCTTCGCGCAGCGTGGCGAGCGTCAGGTCGCCGCGCCGCTTGGCGAGCCGCTCGCCGTCCGGTCCGTGCAGGAGCGGGACGTGCGCGTAGCCGGGCGAGGGCAGCCCCAACGCCCGCTGGATCGCTCGATGGGTTCCGGTGGCGTGCACCAGATCGTAGCCGCGAACCTCCTCGGCGATCACCTCGGCGGCGTCGTCGACGACCACCGCCAGCTCGTA
>JBBDSD010000439.1:0-2521 GCA_040905065.1 Trueperaceae bacterium
TGGCGCTGACCGGGCGCTGGCGCGCCCTGCACGCCGAGGTGCACGCCTTCCGCGAGGCGGTCGGCGAGGCGCATCTGAAGGTGATCCTCGCCACCGGCGAGCTGGGCACGCTGCGCACGGTGCACCGGGCCTCGATGGTGGCGATGATGGCGGGCGCCGACTTCGTCAAGACCAGCACCGGCAAGGAGCCGGTGAACGCCACGCTGGAGGTGGGGCTCACCATGGCGCGGGCGGTGCGCGCGTACCACGACCGTACCGGCCTTCGCGTCGGCTTCAAGCCGGCGGGCGGCATCCGCCAGGCCAAGGAGGCGCTGGCGTGGCTGGCGCTGATCAAGGACGAGCTGGGCGACCCCTGGCTGCGCCCCGCGCTGTTCCGTTTCGGCGCCAGCGGCCTGCTGGGCGACATCGAGCGGCAGCTGGAGCATCACGTCACCGGGCGCTACGCGGCGGCGCACCACCAGCCGTTGGCCTGATGTTCACCGTGCCGCTGGGACCCGGCCTGCGGTTGCGGCTTCTGGAGGCCCGGCACGCCGAGGCGCTGTACGAGCTGATCGACGCCAACCGCGCGCACCTGGAGCGTTGGTTCCCGTGGGCGCCGTCGACCCGCGGTCCGGACGACGTACGTGGCTTCATTCAGGGGTCGCTCGCCAAGTTCGCGTCCGGCGACGGCTTCGACGGGCTGATCGAGGCCGACGGCACGCCGGTCGGGTCGATGGGCCTGCACGACCTGCACCGGCGGGAGAGCCGGACCGAGATCGGCTACTGGCTGACGGAGGCGCGCCAGGGCGAGGGCCTCGCCACCCGCGCGTTGGCGGGCCTGCTGCCGTACGTCTTCGGCGAGTTGGACCTGCAGCGCGTCGAGATCCGCTGCGACCCGGACAACGACCGCAGTCGTGCCGTACCGGAGCGGCTCGGCTTCACCAAGGAGGGCACGTTGCGACGCGTGGCGGAACATCACGGACGGCGCTACGATCACGTCGTCTACGGCTTGCTCCGCGAGGAGTGGCACGACCGTACCGCCGACCGGCGGGCAGGGGAGAGCGACCGATGAGCACGGTGAAGGAGATCTTCGAGACCATGGCGTACGGACCCGCCCCCGAAAGCGCGGCCGAGGCGCAGGCGTGGCTGGAGCGCGCAGGGCGCCGCTTCGGGCACGCCATCGGCGGCCGCTTCGAACCGCCCGGCGAGGCCACCTTCGAGAGCCGCGACCCCGCCACGGGCGAGCTGCTGGCCCACGTCGCCGACGGAAGCGAGGCGGACGTGTCCCGCGCCGTCGCCGCCGCGCGCGCGGCGTTCCCGGCCTGGGCGGCGCTGCGGCCGCACCAGCGCGCGCGGCACCTGTACGCCCTGGCGCGGCACGTGCAGAAGCACGCCCGTCTGCTGGCGGTGCTGGAGACGTTGGACAACGGCAAGCCGATTCGCGAGAGCCGCGATATCGACGTGCCGCTGGTGGCGCGGCACTACTACCATCACGCCGGCTGGGCGCAGTTGCGCGACGAGGTCTTCCCGGGCCACGAACCGTGGGGCGTCTGTGGCCAGGTGATCCCCTGGAACTTCCCGCTGCTGATGATGGCGTGGAAGGTGGCGCCCGCCCTGGCGGCCGGCAACACGGTGGTGCTCAAGCCGGCCGAGCACACGCCGCTCACCGCGCTGCTGTTCGCTCGGCTGGCGGCGGAGGCGGGTCTGCCGGAGGGCGTGCTGAACGTCGTCACCGGGCACGGCGCGACCGGCGCCGCGCTCGTCGCGCACCCGGACGTGGACAAGGTGGCGTTCACCGGATCGACCGAGGTGGGCCGCCGCATCCGCGAAGCGACCGCCGGCAGCGGCAAGGGCCTCACCCTCGAACTGGGCGGCAAATCGCCGTTCGTGGTGTTCGACGACGCCGACCTGGACGGCGCGGTGGAGGGCGTGGTCGACGCCATCTGGTTCAACCAGGGCCAGGTGTGCTGCGCCGGCAGTCGACTGCTGCTTCAGGAAGGCATCGCCGACGAGTTCGTGGGTCGCCTGCGGCGCCGCATGGAGACGCTGCGCGTCGGCGATCCGCTGGACAAGGCGATCGACATGGGCGCCATCGTCGCGCCGGTGCAGCTGCAGCGCATCCACGAGCTGGTGGCGCAGGGCGAGGCGGAGGGCGCCGTCTGCTGGCGGCCATCGTGGGCGGTGCCGGAGGAGGGCCTATTCTACCCGCCGACGCTGTTCACGAACGTCGATCCGGCCTCGACCCTGGCGCAGGTCGAGATTTTCGGCCCGGTGCTGGTGTCGACCACCTTCCGCACCCCCAATGAAGCGGTGCAGTTGGCCAACGACTCCCGCTACGGCCTGGCCGCCAGCGTCTGGAGCGACGACGTGAACCTGTGCCTGCACGTCGCGCCGCGCCTGGAGGTGGGCGTGGTGTGGGTGAACGGCACGAACCAGTTCGACGCCGCCGCCGGCTTCGGGGGCGTGCGCGAGTCCGGCTTCGGACGCGAAGGCGGCCGCGAGGGGATGCACGCCTACCTGCGGCCGTTGCACGAAGCGGCCT
>JBBDSD010000440.1:0-2521 GCA_040905065.1 Trueperaceae bacterium
AAAACCTCCAGTAGTCCGTCGCGACGCTACGCCCGGGCGACGCGGCCGGGGACGGTTCGTGGTGGGGACCAGGGTGCGGGTCCGGATCGTGGGGCGGCGGGGCGGGAGGCACGTTCCCCGTAGGGTAGCCGCTCGGCCTTCCTCCCGCCGTACCCCGTCCCGCCGTCGTCCTGGCGGATCACACCGACCGGCTTCGGAACGCCGCCCAGGCGGCGACGCTCGCGCCCAGCGCGAACATCGCGAGGACGCCCAGCTGCGGTGCGATCTGCGCCACGCCGGCGCCGGCGCCCACCACCTGCTGAAAGGCGGAGACCGCCCACGCGTGCGGCGTCGCTTGCCCCACGACCTGCAGGGCGGGGGCGGCGGCCTCGAGCGGCCACATGCAGCCGCCCAGCATGCCGGCGGCGATTCCGATCGGCGGCGCCAGCGAGGTGGCCTGCTCCGGCGTGCGGACCAGCGACCCGAGCAGCATCGCGAACACCGTGGCCACCCAGGCGAAGAGAGTCACGATCGCCATCACGGCCAGCGGATCGCCCCACGCCACGCCGAACGCCGCCGCGCCCACCACGATGATCAGCGCCGCTTGCAGCAGCGCGACCAGGAACCGGTAACCGGCCTCGCCCGCCGCCAGCGACGCCGCCCACGCCGGCGTGGCCCGAGTGCGGCGCGCCAGTCCGGACGCCCGGTCGGCCGGCAGACCCCAGGCGGCGACCAAGGTATTGATGAACAGGAACAGCACCAGGTAGGCGGGCGCCACGAACGCCATGCCGGACGTGGCCGGCGCTCCCTCGCCGCCGATGGTGGTCGTCTCCGACGCGGTCGACCCGAATAGGGGCATCGCGTCGGCTGCGGAGCGAGCCTCGTCGAGCGTGAGCCCGGTCGCGTCGGCCACGAACGAGGCGGTGCGACGCTCCAGCGCGGCGGTACGGACCGCTTGGTGCACCGTGGCGCGCAGGGCGGCGTCCGGCGGCCGCGAGGGATCGGTGACGAAGGCGACGCGGAGCGGCTCGGCGTCGCCGTCCGCAGCGGCAGTCGCATCGCCCGTCGCGGCGCCCTCCGCGGCGCTCTCCGCGGCACCGGCAGCGTTCCCAACCACCAGCCCGGCCGCGACCTGACCGCGCCGCACGGCGGCGCGCAACACCTCTTCGGCCTCGTTACGGGTGACATTCAGCGCCGGCTCGGCGTCCAGGACGGCGGCCAATTCGGCGCTTCGGTCGGAGGGCGCGGCCACCGTCCAGCCGATCGGCCGGGCGGCGCCGGCGTCGGGCGTGGTGGCGCCGATCACGCTGATCAGCAGGAACGGGATCGCCACGATGAAGGCCAGGCCCACCCGGTCGCGGGACAGGCGCAGCAGATTGGCGCGAATCACCGCCAGGGCGGCCGCGACCACCGTGGGACGCAAGGCCGCGCGGTTCACGACGCCACCCAGCGCCGCAGACCGGGAACGGACGCCGCCAGCGCTGCCGCCGCGAACGCCACGATCATCGCGACCGATCCGAGCACGTCGCGCACGGTGCCGCCGTCGGCGGTCAGGGTCAGGAACGCTTGCAGGGCCTGGCCGTTGGGGGTGGCCAGCGCCACCGTGCGCAGGGCGGGCGGCATGTCGGAGAGCAGCAGGAAGTTCCCGCCGATCATCGCCAGCACGAACGCCACGACGGAGACGATGCCGTCCGCCTGCGCGTCGCTTCGGGCGTAGGCGCACGCCAACGTGGCGATCGCCGCGGCCGCCGTCAGGAAGGCGAGCAGGACCACGAGCACCGCCAGCGGGTCGCCCCAGCGAGCGCCGAACAGCAGCGCCGTGGCGCCCCATACCGCCAGCAGGCTGGCGAGGCCCAAGATCGCGGCCGCGGCGGACGTGCCGGCCACGATCGCCATCGGTGGGATCGGTGCGGCGCGCAGGCGCGCCAGCGTGCCGTCGCGGCGCTCGGCCAGCAGGCTGCGCGGTGCGGCGGCC
Organism: Trueperaceae bacterium; assembly: GCA_040905065.1. Lineage (GTDB taxonomy): Bacteria > Deinococcota > Deinococci > Deinococcales > Trueperaceae > SLSQ01. The sequence continues at coordinate 1,955 of JBBDSD010000440.1, forward strand.
AGCGTGAAGAACACGAACAGCATCGCCATGCCGGGCCCGAAGTAGGCGGCGGGCGACAGGTCGTGCGCGCCGGCCGACGCGTCGTGCAGTTCGGTGCCGAGCGGGGCGTCGGCGACCGCCTGGGCCAAAGCGTCCAGGTCGACGTCGGACACGCCGGCCGGATCGATCTCGCTCGCGTCGATGGTGGCGACGTTCCACCCATCGGCGTCGAACGCGTCGGGACCCAGCAGGCGAACGGCGACGGTGGTCGCCACGGTGCGGGCGACCGCGTCGATCTGGGCCGCGAAGGCGTCGGCGACCGACGCCGCGACCGTTCCGGCCAGCGGCGCACGGGCGTCGCGCAGCACCTCGATCCGCTCCAGACCGTCGTGCAGGACGAAGGCGGCGTCCACCTCGCGCGCGGCGAGGGCGTCGCGGGCGGCGTCCCGGTCCTCGAACCGATGGACCGTGAAGACCTCGCGCAGCGCGTCCGAGGCGAGCACGTCGCTCGCGAAGCGTGCGGCCCCCTCGGCGCCGTCCACGTCGACCAGCGCCACAACGGCGCGGAAGGCGGGGCCGTGGCCCGAG
>JBBDSD010000441.1:0-2512 GCA_040905065.1 Trueperaceae bacterium
GGGGCGGGCGCCGTGCTACCTTCGGGCCCGTGCCGGACCACGACCCTACCGACGCACCGTCAGGCGCACGTTCCGCGACGCCCGGACGCTCTCCCGGACCGCTGCCGCTCTGGACGATCGTGGCACGCGGCGTGGCGATGGGATCGGCGGACCTGGTTCCGGGCGTGTCCGGCGGAACGATGGCGCTGATCCTGGGCATCTACCCGCGCCTGATCGCGGCGTTGTCCAACCTCACCCGCGCCCAGACGTGGGGAACGCTGCGAGCCGGTCGCATCCGGCGGGCCTGGCTCGGCGTCGACGGTCCCTTCCTGACGGCGCTGGCGACCGGCATCGCGGTCGCGGTTTTGGCGCTGGCGCGGGCGCTGGACTGGACGTTGGAGCACCATCCGGTTCCGCTCTACGCCGTGTTCTTCGGCATGATCGCCGCCTCGGCCTGGGCGGTGCTTCAGGAGGTGCGGGCTCGCCCCCGCGTGGCAGCGGTCTGGGCGCTGATCGGCGCGCTCATTGCCTTCGTGATGACCGGCTTGGCGCCCACCGTCACGCCCGATCGGCCGCTGGCGTACCTGCTCGCCGGAGCGATCGGCGTCTCCGCCCTGCTGCTTCCGGGCGTGTCCGGAGCGTTCTTGCTCTTGCTGCTCGGCAAGTACGAACAGGTCCTGGCTGCCGTGACGCGCTTCGATCTGGCGGTCCTGGGACCGTTCGGCGTCGGGCTCGTGATCGGCCTGCTGGCCTTCGCTCGACTGATCGCCGCTGCGTTGCGGCGCTGGCCCTCGGCGGTCCTCGGCGTGCTGGCTGGATTCCTGGTCGGCTCGCTCCGCAAGGTATGGCCGTGGCAGGACGAGCTCGCCGTGCGCACCGTCGTGCTGGCACCACCGAACGTGGGCGAGGCCCTGCTCGCGGCGACCGTCATGATCGTGGCGGCCGGACTGGTGGTGGTGGCGCAGCGCGCCAGCGTACGCGGACGGGCCCCGAGGACGGACGACGGCGGAGACGGTTCATCGGCCTCATGAGCGCTTGACCGGGGACTCAGACCGGACGCGTACGGTACGGACGTACGTCCCGCCCGGCTCCCGCCGGCGAGCGGCTCCCGAACCTGCACGCACTTCTTCGTCCCAGGAGGTCGACGCCATGCCCCACCCCGTCTCCCGCTCCGCGCATCGCCGCCGCTTCGCACGCGCCGCACGGTTCGGCACCTTCCCCGTCCTGCTCGTGCTGATCCTCCTTGGCGCAGCGCTCGCCAGCGCCTTCGCCCAAGCGCCCGATCCGGACGTCGCGCCGGAAGGACCTACGCTGGAGGACGAGCGCAACACCGTCGCCATCGTCGACCGGTACGGCCCGGCGGTCGTGTCCGTCAACGTCCGCGTCGAGGGACGCCTCACGAACCCGTTCGAGGACATCCCCGAAGAGCAGCTTCCCCCGTTCTTCCGCGACTTCCTGCCCCGCTTCCAGGAACCGCAGGCTCCGCAGCAGGGGTCCGGCAGCGGCTTCGTCGCGGACGACGAAGGTCGCATCGTCACCAACCATCACGTCATCGCCCGCGCCCTGCAGGAGCGCAGCACCGAGCTGCGCGACGGAGCGGACCTGACCGTCACCTTCGCCTCCGGCGGCACCGTGCCGGTCCGCGTGGTGGGCACGAACGCGCTCTACGACCTGGCCCTGCTGGAGCTCGAGAACGCCTCCGACCTTCCGAGCGGCGTGACGCCGATCCCCGTCGGCGACTACGACCCCTCGGTCGGCCAGAAGACGATCGCGATCGGCAATCCGTTCGGCTTCGCTTCCACGGTCACCACCGGCATCGTGTCCGGGACCGGGCGGTCGTTGCCCGGCGTCGGCGAGCTCGACCTGCCGTTGCTGCAGACCGACGCCGCGATCAACCCCGGCAACTCGGGCGGACCGCTGCTGGACTCTTCGGGACGCTTGATCGGCGTGAACACGGCGATCGTGCCGTCGATCGGAGCGGACGGGCAGCGCGGCTCGCTGGGCATCGGCTTCGCCGTTCCGTCGACCACCCTGGTCGCCGTGATGGACGAACTGCGCGACGGCGGCTTCGTCAGCGTGCAGACGCGTCCCCGCCTGGGCGTCACCGTTCAGAACGTGGCGGCGTACCCCGCCGACCTGCGTGCTCGCCTGGGGCTTCCCGACGAAGGGGTCGCGGTGATGCAGGTGCAGCCCGGCAGCGCGGCGGAAGAGGCCGGCCTGCGCGGCAGTCGCATGGCGGTCCAGATCGGAGATCGGACCCTGCCCCTGCCGGAGGACGTGATCACGGCGATCGACGGCGAGTCGGTTCCCGACGCCGACGCGCTGCAGGCGGTCGTGTTCGCGCTGGACGACGGCGACCAGGTCACGCTGACCGTGCTCCGCGACGGGAGCGACGTGGAGGTGGACGTCACGCTTCGCGTGGTTCCGCAGGAGGTCCCGCAGGAGGTTCCGCAGGAGAGCGACGACTGAGCGCCCAGCCTGCCGTAGCACTTCACGATCGGCGCCGGGGGGGGGCCCCCCCCCCGCGCCCCCC
>JBBDSD010000442.1:0-529 GCA_040905065.1 Trueperaceae bacterium
ATCGACGACATCTACGACGGTCGCGGCATCGACGAGGCCCGCAAGACGGCGGACGCCGAGGAGGGCGTGACGCGCACGGTGGAAGCGATGCACGAACGGCCGGACGGCCTGGTGTTCACGAACCTGGTGGACTTCGACGCCGTGTACGGGCACCGGCGCGACGTGGACGGCTACGGCGCGGCGCTCGCGCGGTTCGACGCGCGCCTGCCGGAGCTGACGAACGCGGTCGGACCCGACGATCTGCTGCTTCTGGCCAGCGATCACGGCAACGACCCGACCTGGCCGGGCACCGATCACACCCGGGAGCACGGACTGGTGTTGGCGTACGGCTTGGCGTCGGCCGGCGTAGAGCTGGGCACCCGCGGCGGGTTCAGCGACCTGGGGGCGACCGTCGCCGAGGCGCTGGGAGCCCCTTGGGACGGTGCGGGTGCATCGTTCCTGTCCGACCTGCGCTGAGGGGGTTGGTGACGCAGAGCGCCCCGGACCGTGCGGTCCGCTGTGATCACCACGCGGACGTCCGCGTCGTCGA
>JBBDSD010000442.1:539-15339 GCA_040905065.1 Trueperaceae bacterium
GGGGGGGCTCTGCTTGGGCCCTGTGGCGTGCTCGGCACACGCGGCCGGGTCGCGCGCAGGGGGTCGGTCAGTCGTCCGCGTCGGTGCGGACCAGCTCGATCAGGGCTTCCTGCGTGGCGTCGCCGCGGCGGTGCCCTAGGCGGTAGATGCGGGTGTAGCCACCTTTGCGGTCCAGGTACTCGGGACCGATCTGATCCATGACCTTGCGCAGGATCTCGACGTCGTGAATCTCGCGCGCCACCAGGCGGCGTGCGTGCAGATCGCCACCGCGGGCGGTGGTGATCAGCTTCTCGACGTACGGCTGCAGGTTCTTGGCTTTCGTCAGCGTGGTCTTGATGCGGCCGTGGCGGAACAGCGCGGTCGCTTGGCTGCGCGCCAGCGCGACGCGGTGGCTGCTGTTCCGGTTCAGCTTGCGGCCGGCGGACAGGTGGCGCATCGTTACTCCTTGAGCTTCATGCCGCGCGCGGCAAGGCGTTCCCGGATCTCGTCGAGCGACTTCTCGCCGATGCCGCTGACGCGCTTCAGGTCGCGCTCGGAGAGCGCCATGAGGGCGTTGACGGAATCGATGCCCTCCTCCTGCAACGAGTGCAGCACGCGGTTGGAGAGGTCCAGGCTCTCGAGATTCAGGCGGGGCGGTTCCTCGTCATCGATCGGCTCGTCGCCGGTCGAGGTGGGGATGGTGACGACCGGCACGTCCTCTTCGATCTGCACGCCGTCGCCGCCGAACACGTTCAGCTGACCGCGCAGCGCCTCGACCGCTTGGTCCAGCGCCATCTTGGGCGACACGCTGCCGTCGGTCCAGACGCGGATCACCAGGCGGTCCAGGTCGGTCTTCTGTCCGACGCGGGTGTCCTCGACGCGGTAGGCGACGCGACGGACCGGGGTGAAGACGGCGTCGACGGGGATCGAGTTGATGCGGTCCTTGTAGCCGTGGAGCAGCTCGGCGGGCACGTAGCCGACGCCGGGATCGACGCGGATCTCCATCACCAGCTTGGCGTTCTCGCCCAGGGTGGCGATGTGCAGGTCGCCGTTGACGACCTCCGCGCCCATCGGCACGTCCAGGTCGGCGGCGGTCACGGGACCGGCCGTCTCGGCCCGCAGCGTGAGGGTGGCCGGCTCGTCGTCGTGGAGCTTGACCACCAGCTGCTTGAGGGCGAGGACGATCTGCATGACGTCCTCTTTGACGCCCGGAACGGTCGAGAACTCATGGAGCACGTCCTCGACGTACACGCTGGTGACGGCGGTGCCGGGAATCGACGACAACAGAATGCGCCTCAGGGGGTTCCCCAGGGTGACGCCGAAACCGCGCTGCAGCGGCTCCACCACGAACTCGCCGTAGGCGTCCGTGGTCTTGGCCTTGAATTCGGGGATGATCTGCACGGTGGTCTCCTAGCGGCTCAGCGCGAGTAGTACTCGATGACCTGCAACTCGTTGACGGGGACGACGATGTCCTCGCGCGCCGGGACGTGCTTGAAGACGCCCTTCAGGGTTTCGGGGTCGAAGTCCAGCCACGGCGGGGTCTTGCCGCGCTTGCGCTCTTCGACGTTTTCCTTGATGTGCGGGTTCTTGCGCGCGCGATCGACCACGGTGATCTGGTCGCCGGGCTGCACCCGGTACGACGGGATGTCGATGCGACGTCCGTTCACCGCGATGTGGCCGTGCCCCACGAACTGCCGGGCCTGACGGCGGGTGAAGGCGATGCCCATCCGGTACACCACGTTGTCGAGGCGACGCTCCAGCAGCTGCAGGAACACCGTGCCGGTGGCGCCTTCCTTCTTGGACGCCTCGACGAACAGGTTCGCGAACTGCTTTTCGCTCATGTTGTAGAGGAAGCGCAGCTTCTGCTTCTCACGGAGCCGGACGCCGTAGTCGCTGATGCGGCGACGGCGGCGCTGCCCGTGCTCGCCGGGAGGGTAGGGGCGGCGCTCCATGTACTTCTGCGCCTTGGGGGTCTCGGCGATGTTCACCCCTTCGCGGCGGCAGATCTTGACGATCGGTCCTCGGTATCGGCCCATGTCCGGTCTCCTGCCTACTGGCGGCGCCGCTTGCGGAGGCGGCAGCCGTTGTGCGGGGTGGGGGTGTCGTCGATGATGGTGCGCACGGTCACGCCGGTCGCCTGGATCGAACGGATCGCCTGTTCGCGGCCCGATCCGGTGCCACGGATGACGATGTCCAGGGTCGAGAGACCCATGTTCTGCGCCTTGCGGGTGGCGTCGGCGGCCGCGAGCTGCGCGGCGTACGGCGTGCCTTTCTTCGAGCCCTTGTAGCCGATCGAGCCGGACGACGACCAGGTGACCGTGTTGCCGTCGGGATCGGTGATGGTGATGATGGTGTTGTTGTAGCTGGCGTGGATGAACGCCTTGCCTTCGGTGAGGCTGCGCTTGACCCGACGCTTCGCCGGTCTGCCTTTGCTGGTCTGTTGCTTGGCCACGGCCTACTCCCCTACTTCCTCGGCGCCTTCTTCTTGCCGGCGACGGTGCGACGCGGTCCCTTGCGGGTGCGGGCGTTGGTCTTGGTCGACTGCCCGCGTACCGGCAGCCCGCGGCGGTGGCGAAGCCCGCGGTAGCAACCGATGTCCATCAGGCGCTTGATGTTGAGCTGGATCTCGCGGCGCAGGTCGCCTTCGACCTTGTAGTGGCCGTCGATCGATTCGCGCAGCTTGGCGACCTCGGATTCGGCCAGGTCCTTGACGCGGGTGTCGGGATCGACGCCGGTCGCCTCGAGGATCTGGCGCGAACGGGTGATGCCGATGCCGTAGATGGAGGGGAGCGCGTGTTCGACGCGCTTCTCGCGGGGGAGGTCGACTCCGGAGATTCGTGCCATGGCTTATCCCTGCCTCTGCTTATGCTTCGGGTTGGACGAGCAGATCACGTAGACCCGGCCAGCACGGCGGATCACCTTGCAGCTCGTGCACATCGGTTTCACGCTGGCTCGTACTTTCACGGTGTCCCTACTTTCTGTACACGATCCGACCCTTTTCGGGGTCGTACGTGCTGATCTCGATGACGACGCGGTCGCCGGGAAGGATGCGGATGTAGTGCCGTCGCATCTTGCCGCCGACGTGGGCCAGAATCTCGGGTCCGGCGTCCAGCTGCACCAGGAAGGTGGTGTTGGGGCGCGCTTCGAGAACCACGCCTTCGGTACGGATCGAGTCCTGAGTGGTCTCGTTCCCCTTCTGGCGGTTCTCCGAGCGTCCGCGTCCGCCGACCTTGCGGCGTCCGCCTCCGCCTCCTCGTCTACGCGCCATGCGTTCCTCCCGTCGCAACCGGCGAGCCGTGCTCCTTCGCGGTCAGAATGCGTGGTCCGTCCTCGGTGACGGCCACGGTGTGTTCGAAATGGGCGGACAGCACGCCGGTTTCGGTCGGCGCCGTCCAGCCGTCGTCCAGGATCACGACCGCGGTCCGCGTGGGCGTCACCATCGGTTCGATCGCCAGGACCGCACCCGGGCGCAGGACGGGGCCCGTCCCTGCCCGGCCGTAGTTGGGCACGTCCGGGGCTTCGTGGAACTCCCGGCCGATGCCGTGACCCACGAACTCGCGAACGACCCACATCCCCGCCGACTCGACGACGTCCTGAACGGCCGCGGATACGTCGCCGACGCGGTTGCCCGCACGTGCACGGTCGATTCCGGCGTAGAGGGAGCGCTCGGTGACCGACAGAAGACGTCTCGCTTCTTCCGTGACGTCGCCGACCGCGAAGGTCCGAGCCAGATCGGCGGCGTAGCCACGATAAAAGGTCCCGACGTCGACCGACACGATGTCTCCGTCTTCGAGCGGTCGGTCGTTCGGAATGCCGTGAACGACGACTTCGTTGACGGAGGTGCACAGCGTCGCGGGGAAACCACGGTAGCCCTTGAACGCGGGCGTACCGCCAACGTCCACGATAACCTCTTCGGCGAGGGCGTTCAAGGCGGCGGTGGACACGCCCGGAGCGATCGCGTTCGCGACCGCCTCCATGGCGGCGCGGTTGATCACCGCGGCGTCCGCCATCGCCTCGATCTCCTTGGGCCGCTTGAGGATCAAGCCAGCACCTCTTCGATGCGGGACGTGACCTCGGCCACGTCGCCGACGCCGTCGACGGTGCGCAGCAGGCCGCGCTGGCGATAGAAGTCGATCAACGGCCGGGTCGAGGTGCGGTACACCTCCATGCGGTTGCGGATCGTCTCCTCGTTGTCGTCGCTGCGGCCCTCCTCGCGGGCGCGCTCCAGCAGGCGCTGGACCAGTTCGTCCTCCGGCACCTCCAGCAGCACCACGCCGGTCATGCGGGCCTTGTACTCGGCCAGCATGGCGTCCAGCGCCTCGGCCTGCGCGGGCGTGCGGGGAAAGCCGTCCAGCAGGATCCGGATTTCGTCCATGGCGTCGACCTGTTCGCGCACCATGGCGATGATCAGGTCGTCGGGCACCAGGTCGCCGGCGTCCATGAACGCCTTCGCCTGGCTGCCCAGTTCGGTGCCGCGCGCCACGTGGTCGCGCAGCATGTCGCCGGTCGACAGCTTGAACAGCCGCTTGCGGCCGGACAGCGCGTCGGCCTGGGTACCTTTGCCCGCGCCGGGCGGTCCGATCAGGAGCAGCACTTCGCTGGCCATCAGAACCTCCGTCCGCGGCCGCGGATTCGGCCCTTCGCGACGAATCCTTCGTAGTGCCGCATCATCAGTTGCGACTCCAGCTGCCGGAGGGTGTCCAGACCGACACCGACCATGATCAGCAGGCCGATGCCGCTGAACACGAACGACAGCTGCCCGGCGCCCGTTGCCCAGGCCAGCGTCTGCGGCAGGGCGTTGACGGCGCCCAGGAACAGCGCACCCCAGAGGGTGATGCGGCTGGTGATGCGGGTCAGGTGGTCGGTGGTGGGCTGGCCGGGCCGGACGCCCGGAACGAAGCCACCGTACTCGCGCAGGTTCTCGCTGATCCGCCTCGGATCGAAACTGATCTGCGTGTAGAAGTAGGTGAACGCCACGATCAGCACCGTCGAGGTGATCAGCCCCTGCCACTGGGCGGGGTTGAACCAGGCGCCGATCGCTTGCAGCCAGAGGATGTCGGGGAACGCCCCGATCATGGTCTGCGGCAGAATGATGATCGACACGGCGAAGATGATGGGAATCACGCCGGCGGCGTTGAGGCGCAGAGGGATGTAAGTGGACTGGCCCCCCATCACGCGGCGCCCGACCACCTTGCGGGCGTACTGCACCGGAATCCTTCGCTCCGCCTGCTGGACCATCACCATCCCGGCGAGACCCACGATCAACAAACCAAAGAAGATCAGCAACCCGATCAGGTTCCCTTCGCCCCGTCCGATCAACGCGAACTGCGACACGATCGCGTTCGGGAAGGCGGCCACGATGCCGGCGTAGATGATGAGCGAGATGCCGTTGCCGATGCCGTGCTCGCTGATCTTCTCGCCCAGCCACATCACGAAGCTGACGCCGGCGACCTGGGTGACCAGCACGATGAACCAGAAGAACGGTCCGTTGCTCCAACCGACCTTCAGCGCGCCGGACGGTCCCAGCAGCGCGATCGCTAGGAACACCGCCTGCACGGCACCGAGGATGGTGGCGGCGTAGCGGGTGTACTGCGTGATCTTGCGGCGACCCTCTTCGCCCTCTTTCGCCAGCTTGCGCAGCGGCTCCCAGGTGGACTGGAGCAACTGCGTGATGATGGAGGCGGTGATGTAGGGAATCACGCCCAGGGCCGCGATCGAGAACACTTCGAAGTTGCCGCCGGAGATGAAGTTCAGCAGCGTGAAGATGTCCCCGTCGCCGAATCCGCCCTCCTGCAGCAGGTCGATGTCGATCCCGGGGGTAGGAATGAAGACCAGCAGCCGATAGACCGCCAGCAGGCCGATCATGACCAGCAGCTTCGCGCGCAGGGCCGGAATGGCCGCCGCGTTGCGGAAGGCGCTGAGCATCAGCCCGGCTCCTCGGCCGCCGCGCCCTTCACGGTCCCGCCCGCGGCAACGATCGCCCGCGCAGCCGCGCCGCTGACGGCGTCCAGATCGATGGTGAGCCTGCGGGTCAGCTCGCCGTCGCCCAGAAGCTTCACGGGCCGATCCACGTGCCGCACCAGACCGGCTTCGGCCAGCACCAGCACGTCGACCTCGGTTCCGTCCTCGAACCGGTCCAGATCGTGCAGGTTGACGATCTGCACCGGCTCCTTGACGCGGGTGAAGCCGCGCTTCGGCAGGCGCATGACCAGGCGGGAGCGACCCCCCTCCCAGCCGGCGCCTTGGCTGAAGCCGCTGCGCGAAGCCTGGCCCTTCTGGCCGCGGCCGGCGGTCTTGCCGCGTCCGCTGCCCAGGCCGCGGCCCACGCGGCGGCGATTCTTGGTCGAGCCCTTGGCGGGCTTCAAGTCGTTGAGCTTCACCGTTTCTCGTCCCCTTCGATGGTCAGCAGGTAGGCGACCTTGCGCACCATGCCCTGCACGTCGCGCGTGTCCGCCACCTCGCGGGCGTCGCCGGTCTTGCGCAGACCGAGCGCCCGCACCGTGGCGCGTTGATCCTTCGGCACGCCGATCAGGCTGCGGGTGAGGGTGATGCGCATCACTCGGCCCGGTCCCGCTCGGCCTTCGCCTCGGCGTAGGTGCGGAGCTGCTTCAGGCCGTCGACCACGGCGTAGGCGACGTTGGTCTGGTTGCGCGACCCCAGCTCCTTCGTGAGCAGGTTGCGGTAGCCCGCCAGCTCGACGATGGCGCGCGGCACGCTGCCGGCGATCACGCCGGTTCCGGCGCCGGCCGGCTTGAGCATCACGCGGCTGGTGCCGTGCGCGCCCAGCACTTCGTGGGGGATGGTGCCCGGTTCCTCGATCGGCACGTCGAACAGGTTGCGGCGGGCGACGTACTGGCCCTTCTGCACCGCGACCGGGACCTCTTTCGCCTTGCCGAGGCCCACGCCGACGCGGCCCTGCCGGTCGCCGATGACGACCATCGCGCCGAATCGGAAGCGCCGTCCGCCCTTGTAGGTCTTGGCGGTGCGGCGGATGAAGATCACCTTGTCTTCGAAATCCTGGTCTGCCATCAGAACTCGAGGCCTCCTTCGCGGGCGCCGTCGGCGAGCGCCTTGACGCGGCCGTGGTAACGGTACGGTCCCCGATCAAAGACGACGCGCTGGACGCCGGCTACGATCGCTCGTTCGGCGACGGTCGCTCCGACCATAGCCGCTTGGCTGGTCTTGTCCCCGGTCGCGCCGAGGGCTTTGCTGTTCGCCTGGGCGACGGTGCGACCGGTGCGGTCGTCGATCACCTGGGCGTAGATGTAGCGTGCGCTGCGGAACACCGACAGGCGCAGGCGGTCGGTTTCGATCGGACGGCGAATGCTGCGGCGCGTCCGGAGGGTGCGGCGGACTTTCGCGGTGGTCGATTGACGCATGGCGTGCATCCCTTCCGGCCTCAGCGCGCCGCGGCCTTGCCGGCCTTGAGCCGGACTCGTTCGCCGGCGTAGCGGACGCCCTTGCCGTGATAGCTGTCGGGCGGACGGACCGCACGGATGTTGGCGGCGACCTGGCCGACGGCCTGCTTGTCGATGCCGTTCACTTGGATCTTGGTCGGTTCGGGGGCCTGAATCGTGACGCCCTCGGGCGGGTCGATCACGACGGGGTGCGAGTATCCGAGCGCCAGTTCGAGCGTGCTGCCCTTCATCTGGCAGCGGTAGCCGACGCCCTGGATCTCGAGCTGCTTGACGAACCCATCGGTCACGCCGAGCACGGCGTTGGCGACCAGGCTCCGCGCCAGGCCGTGCTGGGCACGGTCGGTGCGGTGGTCGGTGGGTCGCTCGAACGTCAGCGTGCCCTCCTCCTCGCGCACCGTGATGCGCGGGCTGAACACGACCTCGAGCTCGCCCTTGGGGCCCTTCACGTGGGCGTGGCCCTCTTGGAGGGTCACGGTCACGCCGCTGGGCACGGGAAGCGGCCAGCGTCCGATGCGGCTCATCACCACACCTCGCAGACGACTTCGCCGCCGACCCGTTCGCGACGGGCGTCACGGTCGATCATCAGGCCGCGCGAGGTACTGACCACGGCCACGCCCAGTCCGCCGCGCACGACGGGCACGTCGGGCGACTTGGCGTAGGCGCGACGGCCGGGCTTCGACACGCGCGTCATGGCGTGGATGATCGACTTGCGGCGGGGGCCGTACTTGAGCGCGATGCGCAGCACGGGGTGTCCGCCTTCGGTGATCTCTTCGACGCTGCCGAGGTAGCCCTCGCGGACCAGGATCTGGGCGAGCGCCTTCTTGAACTTGCTGGCGGGGATGTTCACGTGCCCGTGACCGACGGCCACGGCGTTGCGAATCCGGTTCAGCATGTCGGCAATGGGATCTGAATGCACGTCTGTCTACCTCCGTGGGGTAGGTACCGGCGACCGTTTCGCCGGCCTTGACCCCGAGAACGGGCTGTCTCTGTTGTGCCTTACCAGCTCGACTTGGTCACGCCCGGGAGGTAGCCCTTGTGGGCCATCTCGCGTACGCAGATTCGGCACAGGCCGAAATCGCGCAGGTAGGCGCGGGAACGACCACAGCGGCTGCAGCGGCTCACGTTCCGGCTCGAAAACTTGGGGGTCCGCTTGGCGGCGGCGATGTTGGCTTTGGTGGCCACGGTCGACTCCTTACTTCCGGAACGGCATGCCGAGGAGTTCGAGCAGGCTGCGCGCTTCCTCGTCGTTCTCGGCGGTGGTGACGATGACGATGTCCAGTCCGCGGACCGCGTCGACCGAGTCGTAGCTCAGCTCGGGGAACACCAGCTGCTCGCGCATGCCGAGGCTGTAGTTGCCGCGCCCGTCGAAGGCGTTGGCGCTGATGCCCCGAAAGTCGCGCACCCGCGGCAACGCGACGTTGATGAGCTTGTCGAGGAATGCCCACATGCGCTCGCCGCGCAGCGTGACCTTCAGGCCCACCGGCATGCCGGCGCGCACCTTGAAGTTCGACACCGACTTCTTGGCCTTGGTCACGACCGGCCGTTGCAGCGCGATCTTGGCGAGGTCGGCGGACGCCTTCTCGAGCACCTTCTTGTCGTCGCGCGCTTCGCCGAGACCCATGTTGAGCACGAGCTTCTCGACCTTCGGCACGGCCATCGGGTTGGCGTAGCCGTGACGCTCGGTCAGGGTCGCGCGGACCTCGCGGTAGCGCGCCTTGATCGGCAGGTCGACCTTCTGCACGACGCTCTCTTCAGCCATCGAGGGTCACTCCGCTCTTGACGCTGACGCGGATCTTGCGCCCTTCGTCGTCGGTGCCGCTTCCGATGCGGCTAGGTTCGTTCGTCTGCGGGTCCAGGATCTGGACGTTGCTGACGTGGATCGGCGATTCGCGCTCGTCGAAGCCGCCGCGCGGGTTCTGTTGGGTGGGGCGTTGCGCCTTCTTGACGATGTTGACGCCTTCGACGGCGACGCGGCCGTTTTCGCGGTTCACCGACAGCACGGTGCCCTCCATGCCCTTGTTCTTGCCGGCGATGACGCGCACGGTGTCGCCCTTCTTGAGTCGGACGCGGACGGGCATCACAGCACCTCCGGCGCGAGCGAGACGATCCGCATGAACTTCTTCTCGCGAAGCTCGCGGGCGACCGGTCCGAAGACGCGGGTACCGCGCGGTTCGTTCTGCGGGGTGACGAGGACGGCAGCGTTCGTGTCGAAGCGAATCGACGAGCCGTCCTTCCGGTTGATTTCCTTCTTGGTGCGGACGATCACCGCGCGCACGACCTCGCCCTTCTTGACTTGGGCGTGCGGGATGGCGTCCTTCACCGAGGCGACGATCAGATCGCCCACGCCACCGACGAACTGCTGTCCGGTGCCGAGCACGCGGATGCACTGGATCCGGCGGGCTCCGGAGTTGTCGGCGACGTCGAGGTAGGTCTCCTGTTGGATCACGGTGCCTCCGCTTAGCTGCGTGCCTTCTCGAGCAGCTTGGTCACCGCGAAGCGTTTGCGCTTGCTGATCGGGCGGGCCGAGGTGAGTTCCACCAGGTCGCCGACGTCGTACGCGTTCGCTTCGTCGTGAGCCAAGTACTTGGTGTTGCTACCGACGACCTTGCCGTAGAGCGAATGCTTGAACCGCCGCTCGACGGAGACCGTCACCGTCTTGTCGGCCGCGTTGGACGTCACGCGACCTTGCAAAACCTTCTTCACGCGTTCTCCTTCTCCGCGGCGATGGTGAGGAACCGGGCGATCTCGTGCTTCGCCTCGCGGATGCGACGGGGGTTGCCCGCCTGTCCGACCGAAGCTTGGAAGCGGAGGTCGAGGAGCTCCTCGCGGCGGGTGGCGATTTCGACCTGGATCTCTTCGCCGGTCAAGTTGCGGACCTCATTGGGCTTCATCGTAGACCTCGCGCTGGACCATCTTGGTGGCGATCGGCAGCTTGTTGCTGGCCAGGCGGAACGCCTCCTTGGCCTGCTGCTCGGTGACGTTCGCCACCTCGAACAGGATGCGGCCGGGCTTCACCACGGCGACCCAGTACTCGACGGCCCCCTTGCCCTTCCCCATCCGGACCTCCTGCGGCTTCTTGGTGACCGGCTTGTCGGGGAAGATGCGGATGTAGATCTTGCCGCCACGCTTGAAGTAGCGGCTCATGGTGATGCGGCAGGCCTCGATCTGGTTGCTCTTGATCCAGGCCGGCTCCATCGCCACCATGGCGAAGTCCCCGAAGGCGACGTAGTCGCCACCTTTGGTGTCGCCCCGCATGCGTCCGCGGAACTGCTTGCGGTACTTGACGCGCTTGGGGAGAAGCATCTCAGCTCTCCTTCCGCACGCGCGTCCGCTTGCTGCCGGTATCGCGTTCGCGGCGACGGGCCGGGCGGCGGCGCTTCTTCTTGTCGTCCTCCGTCTTGACGCGCGGCAGGACGGCAGCCTGGCGCTGCTTGTCGCCCACGATCTCGCCGTGGAACACCCACGCCTTGACGCCGACGATGCCGTAGGCGGTCTTGGCTTCGGCGGTGCCGTAATCGATGTCGGCGCGCAGCGTCTGCAGCGGCACGCGGCCGTCCGCGTACCACTCGGGGCGCGCCTGCTCGGAGCCGCCCAAACGACCGGAGCAGCGGATCTTGACGCCCTTGGCGCCGGACTCCATGGTGCGCTGCACCGCCTGCTTCATGGCGCGCCGGAAGGCGAAGCGGCGCTCCAGCTGATCGCGGATCCGTTGCGCCACGAGCATGCCGTTCGTGTTGGCGTTCGGCACCTCCTGGACGTTGACGGCGATGGTGCCGGCGATGGCCTTGTCCAGCTGCGCGCGAAGCGACTTGATCGCCTCGCCGCCGCGGCCGATGACCACGCCGGGCTTGGCGGTGAAGACGGTGACGTTGACGTTGTGCGCGGCGCGCTCGATGTCGATCCGAGCGATGCCGGCGTGCCCGACCTCCTTGTGGATCAGGCGTCGGATCTTCTCGTCCTCGTCCAGCAACCGCGGGTAGTCGGCGGTGCCGGCGTACCAGCGCGCCGACGCGACCTTGTTGACCCCCAGGCGGAAGCCGAGCGGGTTGATCTTATTGCCCACTGCGTTCCTCCAGCGTGATGGTGATGTGGCTCGTACGCTTGCGCAGCATGTCGGCGCGGCCGCGCGCACGCGGCAGATAGCGCTTGAGCGTGGGTCCGGGACCCACCTGGACGTCCTTCACGAAGAGGGCGTCCTCGAACATGTCGTGGTTGTTCACCGCGTTCGCCTTGGCGCTGGCGAGGAGCTTCATCACCGGGTGCGCCACGCGCTTGTCGGTGAAGCGCAGGATCGCCTCGGCGTCGCCGACGTTCTTGCCCCGGATCTGGTCGACGACCAGGCGGGCCTTGCGCGGCGTGGCGCGGTGCATGCGGAGGGAAGCCTTGGCTTGCACGGCGGCCTCAGTCCTTCCGACCGTGCCCGCGGAAGGTGCGGGTGGGCGAGAACTCGCCGAGCTTGTGGCCGACCATGTTCTCCTGCACGAACACCGGTACGTGCTGGCGACCGTTGTACACGCCGATGGTGAGCCCCACCATCTCGGGCACCACCGTCGAGCGACGGCTCCAGGTCTTGATCACGCGCCGGTCGTTGGCCGCGTTGGCGGCGTCGACCTTGGCGAGCAGGTGGCCGTCGATGAACGGTCCCTTCTTCATGCTTCGGGCCATTACTTCCTTCCCTTCCGACGGCGCACGATGAAGCGGCTGCTGGTCTTGCGCTTGTCGCGGGTCTTGAGGCCCTTGGACTGCTGACCCCAGGGGCTGACCGGCGGGCGACCGCCGCTGCTGCGTCCTTCGCCGCCGCCGTGCGGGTGGTCGACGGGGTTCATCGAGCGACCGCGCTGGTGCGGCTTGCGGCCCTGCCAGCGCTTGCGGCCGGCCTTGCCGAGGACGATGTTCTTGTGCTCGGCGTTGCCGACGCTGCCGACGGTGGCGTAGCACTCGCCGTGCACGCGACGGAGTTCGCCGGAGGGAAGACGCAGGGTGACGTAGTTCCCGTCGCGACCCTGGATCTGAATGCCGGTGCCGGCGCTGCGACCGAGCTGGGCGCCCTTGCCGGGCACCAGCTCGACGGCGTGCACGACCACGCCGACGGGGATGAACCGGAGCGGCATGGCGTTGCCGACCACCGGTTCGGCGTCGGCGCCGGACACGATGCGCCGTCCGACCTCGAGCCGTTCGGGAGCGAGCACGTAGCGCTTCTCGCCGTCCAGGTAGTGCAGGAGGGCCAGGTTGGCGCTGCGGTTCGGGTCGTACTCGATGCCGGCGACCTGGGCGGGCACGCCCTCCTTGTCGCGGCGGCGGAAGTCGATGATCCGGAAGCGGCGCTTGTGGCCGCCGCCGCGGAACCGGGAGGTGATCCGGCCGCGGTTGTTCCGGCCCCCGCTCTTCTTCAATCCGGTCAGCAACGACTTCTCGGGGTGATCCTTGGTGATCTCCGAGAAGGCGGAGGTCGTCATGAAGCGGCGGGAGGGCGTGTACGGGCGGTACTTCTTGGTCGGCATGACCCCTCCCTTAGGTGAGTCCCTCGAGCTGCTGGATCTTCTGTCCGGCTGCGAGGGTGACGATGGCCTTCTTGCGCTCGGCCTGTTTGCCCGCGTAGCGGCCCATGCGCTTCGTCTTGCCGCGGACCTTCAGCAGGTTGATGCGGACCACGTCGACCTCGAACACCCGTTCGACCGCGTCCTTGATCTGGGTGCGGTTCGCGTGCGGGTGCACGAAGAAGGCGTACTTGCCGGCGTCGATCATCGACACCGCCTTCTCGCTCAGCGCGGGCCGCAGGATCACGTCGTGGGCATTCACGAGGCCACCTCCTGCTCGCCTACGACGTCGTCGAAGATGGCGGCGTCCATGATGACCGCGTCGTTGCGAAGAACGTCGTAGACGTTGAGGCCGCGCGTCGGCAGGACGGAGGTCCAGGGCACGTTGCGGGCGGCGCGGCGCGTCAGCTCGTCGTCGGTGACGACCAGCACGCGCTGGCTGCCGTCGAAGCCCTGCTGCTCGGCCCAGGCGACGAACTCCTTGGTCTTGCCGCCCAGTCCGAACGACGCGACCAGCGTGAGCTTGCCCTCCTGCGCGCGGGCGGCGATCGCCATGTGCAGCCCCAGCTTGCGGACGCGCTTCGGCAGGGTGTAGCCGTAGTCCCGCGGGTGCGGCCCGAAGGCGATCCCGCCGCCGACGAAGATCGGCGCCTTGCGGCTACCGTGCCGCGCACGGCCGGTACCCTTCTGGGGGTAGATCTTGGCGGTCGAGCCGGTGATCCGTCCGCGGGTCTGCGTGCCGGCGCTGCCGCGGCGACGCTTGGCGAGCTGCCAACGCACGACCTCGTGCAACACGGACTCCTGCGGCTCGGGCAGGTCCAGGGTGAGGGAGCGATCGGATCCGACGACGTCCACCGTGACCGACATCAGTTCACCTGCTTCCGCTTGGACGCCTTGACGACGACCAGGCCGCCGGAGGGGCCGGGAACGGCACCCTTCAGCAAGATGAGGTTGTCGTCCTTGCGCACCTCCACCACGTGGAGTCCGACGGTCGTGACCGACACGTTCCCCATGCGGCCCGCCATCTTCATGCCCTTGAACACGCGACCGGGAAACTTGCTCTGGCCGATCGAGCCGGGGTGACGGTGCTTCTTCTTGGTGCCGTGCGACGCGGGCATGCCGGAGAAGCCCCAGCGCTTGATGACGCCCGCGGTGCCGCGGCCCTTGCTGGTGCCGGTCACGTCGACCGTCTCGCCGTCCTCGAAGATGTCGACCGAGACGGCGTCCCCTTCGGGCTCGTAGTCGCGGAACTCGAGCAGGTGCCGGAGCGGAGCGGTGCCGTGCTTGGCGAGGTGCCCCCGCTTCGGCGCGTTGAGCGCCTTGATGGAGGTCTCGTGCCAGCCCAACTGCACGGCGTCGTAGCCGTCGTTGGTGCGGCTCTTGCGTTGCACCACGGGGCACGGCCCGGCCAGGACGACGGTGACGGGAATCAGCTTGTCACCGTGCCAGACCTGGGTCATGCCCACTTTGGTGCCGAGGATTCCTTTCACTAGCGTCCTCCGACGGTCTTGATCTCGATGTCCACCCCGGTCGGGAGGTCGAGGTGCATGAGGCTGTCGATCGTGCCCTTGGTCGGGCTCTTGATGTCGATCAGACGGTTGTGGGTCCGAATCTCGAAGTGCTCGCGGCTGTCCTTGTCGGTGAACGGGCTGCGGAGCACGCAGAAACGCCGGATGCGGGTAGGAAGCGGAACGGGACCGGCGACGTCCGCGCCGGTGCGACGCACCGTGTCGACGATCCGCGTGGCGGAGCTGTCGAGGCTGCGGTGGTCGAACGCCTTGAGTTTGATGCGAATCTTCGGAGCGGCCATCGATTACTCCTGGATGCCCGTCACGACACCCGCACCCACCGTACGACCACCCTCAC
>JBBDSD010000443.1:0-2496 GCA_040905065.1 Trueperaceae bacterium
CCTGATCGACAAGACCCGGGAACTGCACCCGCGCGTCTGGTCGGAGTGTCTGCGCTGCCCGTTCTTCGTGGGGTGCAACGAGAACGGCGTGGCCAAGCGGCTCGAAGGCATTCCGGAACCGGTCGGCCTTCCGGAGCCGCCCCCGACGCAGGTGCCGCCCGGCATTCGCTGAGCGACCGCCGTCCCCCGGGTGGTAGCCTCCCCAGCGATGAGCGAGCGCGGCAAGGTCCTGCTCCTGCACGCCGGCGGCACCTTGGGCATGCTGCGTGGGGCGGACGGCCGCTGGGCTCCCGCGAGCGGAGCCTTGGCGCGCGCCCTGGCAGCGATGCCGGAGCGAGACGATCCGGACCTGCCCGAGATCACCGTCGCGGAGCTAGATCCGCTCCTCGACAGCGCGGAGATGCGACCCCGCGACTGGCAACGGATCGCCGACACGATCCGCGACCGCCTCCCGGGACACGACGGATGCGTGGTGGTGCACGGGACCGACACGATGGCGTACACGGCGTCGGCACTGTCGTTCCTGCTGACCGGCTTGGACCGTCCGGTGATCGTGACCGGCTCGCAGATCCCCCTGGTGCGCGCCCGCAACGACGCGCGCGAGAACCTGATCGCCTCCCTGCAGCTGGCCACCGATCCGCACCTGGCGGAGGTGGCGATCCACCTGCACGGCTCGCTGTTGCGCGGCAACCGTGCCACCAAGGTGTCCGCCAGCGGGTTCGGCGCCTTCGAGAGCCCTAACCTCCCGCCCCTCGCCGAGGTCGGGGCTCAGGTCCGCTGGAACAGGCAGGTCCTGCGGGAGAAGGCGACCGGTCCGCTGCGCAGCGAACGCCTGGCCTCCGTGTCGGTGGTCGCGCTGCGGCTGTTCCCCGGCATCGACGGCACCGTGCTGCGGCGGGTGCTGGACCGCCCGGTGCGCGGCCTGGTGCTCGAAACGTACGGCACCGGCAACGGACCCGGACGCGACGCCGACCTGACCCACGCCTTGGCCGACGCCACCGATCGCGGCGTGGTGATCACCGCCGTGACGCAGTGCCTGCGCGGCGGGACGGACATGGAGGCGTACGCCGCCGCCGCGCCGCTGCTGCAGGCCGGCGTGGTGCCGGGCGGCGACATGACCGCCGAAGCCGCCCTCGCCAAGCTGCTGTTCCTGACCTCCCAGCACGAAGAGGCGGAACCGGTCCGCGCCGGCATGCTGGCCGACCTGCGGGGCGAACGGACCGTGCGGACCGCGGAGGATCCCGGACCGTGACCGGTGCGCACCCTGCCGTACCCACGCCGACCGGTTGGACCATCGATCACGTCGGCATCGCCGTGCCAGATCTGGACGCCGGCGCCGAACCGTATCGGTCGCTGGGCCTGGCCGTGCACGAAGACGAGGAGGTCCCGGACCAGAATGTCCGCGTGCGCATCCTGCGGGCGGGCGACGGCTGGATCGAGCTGCTGGCGCCGCTGCACGAGGACACGCCCGTCGCTCGCTTCCTGGCCTCCCGCGGTCCGGGCCTGCACCACCTGGCGTTCCGCGTGCCCGACGTGGACGCGGCGCTCCGCGACGCGGTCCGGTCCGGCGCCCGCGCGATCGACGCCACGCCGCGCGACGGGCGCGCCGGCAGCCGCGTCGCCTTCCTGCATCCCACTTGGTCGGGTGGCGTGCTGATCGAGCTGGTGCAGCCCAGTCCCGCGCGACCGGACCGGCAGGACTCGTGACGGACCGACCGCGCAAGGAAGGTCGCCGTTCCGAACGGAATCGCTCCCGCCCGCGTCGGAAGCGCGTCGCTCGGATCGTCCGACCGTTGCCGGCGCTGCTCTGGGCGGCCGGCATCTGGTGGCTCTCCGCCCAGAGCGACCCGCCCGGTTCCGGGCTGGAGCTCCCGATCGCCCACGTCGACAAGCTCGCCCACGCCAGCCTGTTCGGCGTGCTGGCTGCTCTACTGCGACTGGCCGGCGCGGGTCCGTGGCGCGCCGTGGGTCTCGCCACCGCCTGGGGCGTGATCGACGAGATCCACCAGATGTTCGTGCCGGGCCGGACCCCGGAGCTGCTGGACGTCGTGGCCGACGCGACCGGTGCCCTGCTGGCGGTGGCGTTCGTGCAGGTCGTGCTCGTGAGATGGTTCGCCGCCCGACCGCGACCTCCGAGGTAGCATGCCCGTCTGGAACGGAGGTCCATTGTGAAGCTCGCGATCGTCGGGGCCGGCAAGATGGGGGGCGCGGTGCTCACCGGAGCGCTGCGCGCCGGAGTGCTCGAGTCGTCGGAGGTCGGCATCTACCACCCGGAGGACCGGCGCCGCGACGAGATGGCGTCCCGCTTCGGCGTGGCGGCGCTGGACGACGACGGCGTACACCGCGCCGAACGGGTCCTGATCGGCGTGAAACCGCAGGCGTTCGATGCGGTCGCGCCGTTGATCGCTCGGCGGGGCGGGTGCTTCGTGTCGATCATGGCCGGCGTCCCGGCCGATGCGATCGCGCGACGGGTCGGGAGCCGGCGTGTGCTGCGTG
>JBBDSD010000444.1:0-2478 GCA_040905065.1 Trueperaceae bacterium
CGGCCCGCCGGCGCTTCGTGCCGGCGGGCCGTCACGACGATCTCGCCGTACGGCCCCTCCTGCCGCGCGCTGGCGCGCCCCTCGCGCACCAGTTCGAGGAACGCCGCGAACACCACCGTCCGCTCCGCCCAGCTCCGTGTCGGCGTCAGGGCCCGCAGGGTGCCGCGCGCGACCCGCGTCAGGGCGCCGCGGAGGCGCCGCAGAGCGTCGTCCAGGCTGAGACGTTCGCGGTGCATTTCGAAGTAGCCGCTGCCGGCCAGGTGCGACGCCATCTTGGCGAGCGTGCCCACGTCCGCCCGCAGCGGGCGTCGCGGACGGGGAAGGTCCGGCGGCTGGGTACGGGCCGGCACCACCGTGGCCCGCTCCTGCCGCCGTCGCCGCAGGAAGTCGATCGCCTGCTCCAGTTCCTCCAAGACCGCTACCGCCTGCAGCGCGTCGGTGGCGGCGGGGTCCTCGTCGTCCTCGTCCTCGTCCGATGTGGGCGGGCGCGGTAGCAGCAGGCGCAACTTCAGCTCGATCGCCTGCGCCACCTGCGGCAGCGCCACGCTCGCTCCGTCCAGGTCGGTGGCCGCCCTTCGCTCGAACCAGATCAGCGCCGCATCCACCAACGCCGGCAGGTCCAGGTCGCGCGGCGCCAACGAGCCACGGCGCAGGGCGTGCGCCAAGCCGGCCAGATCGCCCTGGTAGCCGGGCTGATCCACGACGAAGCCGTCCGGGACCGGCGCCTCGGCGACGCGCGCCACGCGGCTCACTCCCAGAACGGATCGGCGCCGTTCTCGTCCAGGTGGCGGGTGTCGTTCACGCGCTCGATCACGGTCACGCCGTCCTTGCGCACCACGCGCGTGACGCTGCTGTGCCGCAGGTAGATCCGCTTGCGCCAGCGCGGCTTCTCGAGCCCCAGCAGGTGCGCCAGCAGCATCTGGATCGACCCGCTGTGCGCCACCGCCACGTGATGCGCGTCGCCGCTGGGCAGGTCGTCGTACCAGGCCGCCATGCGCTCCCGCAGGTCGCGGTACGACTCGCCGCCCGGCGTGGGCCGCTCGTAGGGGTCCACCATCCAATCGTTCCACGCCGGGTGGGTCTGGTTCTCCTCGAGGGTCCGCCCCTCGAACGCTCCGAAGTCCAGCTCCTGCAGGCGCGGATCGCAGGCGACCTGCTGGCCGGGGAAGGCGATGCGCGCGGTTTCGACCGCGCGCGTCAGGGGACTGGATTGGATCGTCACCGGCCCGAACCGCGTGGTGCGGCTCGCCAGACGGCGCGCTTGACGGCGCCCCTCCTCGCTCAACGGTCGGTCGGTCTGGCCTTGGAAGCGTCCCTCGACGTTCCAGTCGGTCAGGCCGTGTCGGATCAGCGTCAGGACGCTTCGCACGCGCGGACGCTACCACGAGCGCACCGCCCCGGCTCCGTGGGACGTGCTGCGAACCGGCTCGCGAACGCGTGCTAGCGTCCGGGCATGACCCTGGACACCCCCCCGAACCCCGACGCCATCGCCCGCGACCTGCACGGATCCGCCGCCCTCGTGACCGGCGGCAGCAAAGGGATCGGCTACGGCATCGCCGCCGCCCTGGTCGACGCCGGCGTGCATGTGACCATCACCGCCCGCAACGAAGACGAGGTCCGCAGCAGCGCCGAAGCGCTGGCCGAACGTGGCGGGGGTCGCGCCCTCGGAGTCCGCTGCGACGTGCGCGACCTGCAGCAGCAGCGCGACGCGGTCCGCGCCTCGCTGGAGGCGCACGGCCGCCTGGACGCGCTGATCGCGAACGCCGGCGTGGGCGCGTTCGCCTCCATCGAGGAGCTGGAGCCCGACGCCTGGCAGGCGGTGATCGACACGAACCTGACCGGCGTCTTCTACTCGGTGAAGGCGGCGCTGGACCCGATCCGCGAAGCGAACGGCACCATCGTGACGATCGGCTCGCTGGCCGGCACCAACTTCTTCGCCGGCGGCGCGGCGTACAACGCCAGCAAGTTCGGCCTGACCGGCTTCAGCCAAGCGATCATGCTGGACCTCCGCAAGCACGGCGTGCGCGTGTCCACGATCATGCCCGGCTCGGTCGCCAGCCACTTCAATCGGCACCAGCCCAGCGACGCCGACGCCTGGAAGATCCAACCGGAAGACATCGGCGCCCTGGTGCTGACGCTCCTGCGCATGCCCGACCGCACGCTGCCGTCGAAGATCGAGGTGCGCCCGTCGCGCCCCCCGTCCACCCGCTGAGGACGCGACCGACGCAGCGGCGGCGATAGAGTAGCCGGCGTGTACCGCCGTATTCGCCCCGCCCTGTTCGCGCTGGACGCCGAGCGCGCCCACGACCTGACCGTGGGCGCGCTATCACGCTTGGCCGCCCAGCCGGGCGCGCGCCGCGTGCTGGCCCGCCGCTTCGTGCGGGACGATCCCCGCCTACGGACGCGCGCGTTCGGCCGGACGTTCCCCTCCCCCGTCTGGCTGGCCGCCGGCCTGGACAAGACCGCCAGCGCACTGCC
>JBBDSD010000445.1:0-2458 GCA_040905065.1 Trueperaceae bacterium
GGCCTGGTCGTTTGGGGGGTCTGGGAGGCGGCAGAACGGGCCCGCACCGCCGGCATGCGCCTGGGGGTGTGCACGGCCCGCCCCGGCTTCGGCCTGGCCGCCAAGATCGCGCAGCGGCTGGATCCCGACACGCCCCACGTGTTCCAGAACGGCGCGCAGATCACCTACCTCGACGGCGACACTTTGCAGGTGAGCGCCCTGAAGGAGTCGTCGGCCGAGGTCCTGATCCGCGCCGCCCGGCGCCTGGGCGTGGTGCTCGAGCTGTACACGCCCAACGCGCTGTTCGTGGAGCGTCGGACCGACATCAGCGAAGCGCACGCCAAGATGATCGGCGTGCACGCCATCGTCCGCGATCTTCGCGAGGTCGCGCGGGCCGAACCGGTGGTGCGCGCGCAGTGGGTGGTGCCGCCCGACCGCCTGGACGAGGTGCTGGCGGTCGAGGCGGACGGCGTCCAAGCCCACGTCGCTACCAGTCCCGCCCAAGCCGACACCTACTTCGTGAGCCTGACGCGGCCCGGCGTCGACAAGGGCAGCGCGGTCGCTCTGCTCGCGAAGCGCCTGGAGATCGACCTCCGCAACGTGCTGGGCGTGGGGGACAGCCCGGGCGACCTGCCGATGCTGGAGCGGGTCGGGCATGCCCGCGTGATGGCGAGCGGCGATCCGGAGATGCTGGCGCGCTGGCCGGACGGCGTGGTGCCGGGCGTCGAGGCGTGCGGCGCGGCCGAGGCGCTCGATCAGGCGATCCAACTCCGGGTACGGACCGGTGGGTAGACTCCCCGGCATGAGCGAAGCGACCCGCATCTCCGACCTGCACGACGCGATCGGCCAAACCGTCGTGCTGCACGGCTGGCTGACCGGCCTCCGGTCCAGCGGCAAGATCGCCTTCCTGCAGGTCCGTGACGGCAGCGGGTTCGTGCAAGCGGTCCTGCCCGCGCAGGCGGTCACTGATGCCACCTTCGCCGCGGCGCGCGCGCTGGATCAGGAGTCGGCGCTGCGCCTGTGGGGCGAGGTGCGCGCCGACCCGCGCGCCAAGGGCGGCGTCGAGCTGCAGGTCCACGGCTTCGAGCAAGTGGCGCCCGGCGGGGACTACCCGATCACGCCCAAGGCGCACGGCGTCGACTTCTTGGCGGAGCGGCGTCACCTGCACCTCCGCCACCGCGGTCCCTGGGCCACCATGCGGATCCGCGACACGGTAATCCGCGCCGTGCACGACTTCTTCGCGGAGCGGGAGTTCCTGCGGTTCGACGCGCCGTTCTTCATGCCGACGGCGGTGGAGGGCACGACCAACCTGTTCGAGATCGACCTGTTCGGCGAGGGAAGCGCCTACCTGTCGCAGTCCGGTCAGTTGTACGCCGAGGCGGGCGCGCTGGCGTACGGCGCGGTGTACACCTTCGGGCCCACCTTCCGAGCCGAGAAGAGCAAGACCCGCCGGCACCTGCTGGAGTTCTGGATGATCGAGCCGGAGGTCGCCTGGCTGGATCATGACGGCAACGTCGCCCTGCAGGAGGCCCTGATCGCCTATCTGGCCGGACGCGTGCTGGAGGAACGCCGCGACGAGCTCGCGCTGCTGGAGCGAGACGTGACCGTGCTCGAGGCGACGGCCCAGGGAGGGTTCCCGCGCATCACCTACGATCGTGCGCTGGAGCTCCTGGCCGAACGGGGCGAAGTCCTGACCTGGGGCGACGACTTCGGTGCGCCCCACGAGACGATGCTGGGCGACCTGCACGACCGCCCGCTCTTCGTCGAAGCGTGGCCCGCCCACACGAAGGCGTTCTACATGCAGCCGTACGACGATGACCCCACCCGCGTGAAGTGCGCCGACCTGATCGCTCCGGAGGGGTACGGCGAACTGATCGGCGGGTCGCAGCGCATTCACGACCTGGAACTGCTGGAGCGGCGCATCGCCGAGCACGACCTGCCCCGCGACGCGTTCGCCTGGTACCTGGATCTGCGCCGCCACGGCAGCGTGCCGCACTCCGGGTTCGGCATGGGCCTCGAGCGGCTGCTGGCCTGGTTCACCGGGGCGCAACACCTGCGCGACGTGATCCCGTTCCCGCGCATGCTGACCCGCATGTACCCCTGAGGCGGCCTCACTCCAGGCGCGACGGCACCGCCAAGCGCCCTAGCCACGGCCGCTCGCCCGTTCCATCCCGAAGGTACAGCACGCGATCGTGGCCGTCCTCGATCAGGGTGCGCTCCAGCGACGCCACGATCCGCCGTTCCGACGCCACGCTCAGATCGGCGTCGTGCTGCGGCAGGTCCAGCACGACGACCGCGTCGCGCTCGTGATCGAACGCGTAGACGCGCGGCACGGGCAGGTCGGAAGGCCAGGTGCCGTCGTCGCGCAGCGCCTCCACCAGCGCCTCGATCAACGCCTGGCTGCGCGCGCTGGGATCGCTGGCATCGGCCACGTCGCGCACGACGGGACGGGCCAGGTCGTCGTCGATCAGGTACAGCG
>JBBDSD010000446.1:0-14886 GCA_040905065.1 Trueperaceae bacterium
GCACGGCGCGCAGGGCGTGCAGCACTACTTGTCGCTGGAGTTCGTGGACGGCCGAAGCCTGGAGAGCTACGTCGAGGCGCGCGAGTTGGACCGCGACCTGATCATCGACGTCATGAAGCGCGTCGCGGAGGCGCTGCAGGCGATCCACCAGGCCGGCATCATCCACCGCGACATCAAGCCGGGCAACATCATGATTACCAAGGGCGGTCTGCAGGAGGGTCGGCCGCGCGTGGCGGACGACGCGGTGAAGCTGATGGACTTCGGCATTGCCGGCGGCAAGGTCATGACCCGCCTGACCATGACCGGCGCGCGGGTCGGCACCCCGGTCTACATGTCGCCCGAACAGGCGCGCGGACTGAAGATCGATCACCGCAGCGACATCTACAGCCTGGGCCTGGTGCTGTACGAGATGCTGACCGGCCAGACGGCGTTCAAGGGTGGGTACGAGGCGATCGTGCACCAGCAGATCTTCCAGACGCCTGCGCCGCCCCGCCAGACGGACGTGACCATCCCCAAGGCGCTGGACACGCTGGTGATGCGGATGATCGCGAAGGATCCCGAAGAGCGACCGGCCCTGCGCGAGGTGATCGAGGTCCTGAACGACGAGGCGTCGTGGGACGCGGCCGACGGTCCGGAGCTGCCCACCCGCCTGGTGGTCGCCGTGTCGGTCCGGCAGGGCCTGATCCGGATGCTGGACACCGAGGGTACGCTGCACGGAAGCGTCGGCGAGGTCGGCCCCACGGCGTTCCCCGCCGCTCCGCTGGCGATCGCCGTCAGCGACGACGACTTTTTGTACGCGGCGGTGTTCGAGTACCGCATCGGCGAGGACGACGACCACCGCATGATCCACAAGCTGACGGAGGACGGGCACGAGGTCTCCCGCTTCGGCCGCTACGGGATGGGGGAGGGCGAGTTCCTCTACCCTGCGGGTCTCGCCTGCGCACCGGGTGCGGACGGCGACGTGTACGTGCTGGACGGCGAGTCGCTCAAGGTGCAGCGGTACGCGCCCGACGGCACGCCGCGGGGATCGTTCGGGGGTCGGGGCGGTGGGCAGGGAACGTTCGACGATCCGCGGGCGCTCACGGTCGGTCCGGACGGCAAGCTGTACGTGCTCGATCACGGCAACCGGCAGATCCAGCGCTTCTCGGCCGACGGGACGTACGAGACCCGTTGGGCGTTCCGCATGGGGCAGGATCAACCCGGCATGCGGGTGCTGGACGGCATGGCGTTGGGTCCGGACGGGACGCTGTACGTCAGCGACGCCACCGCCGGCCGCATCCGGACCATCACGCCGGCCGGTCGGGTGGGCCAGAGCTACCGGATCGAGCCGCTGCAAGGCGAGGCGACGGAAGCGATGCTGGACCTGGGCGTCGATCACGAAGGGAACCTGTACGCCGCTCGGCGTGGTGGGCACCTGATCCGCAAGTTCGCGCCCGACGGGAGCCTGGCGGCGACGCTGGAAGCGTACGCGCCGCTGGTGCAGACGATCGTGCAGATCCGCCCGGGAGCGACCGAAGCCTAGAGGCCCGGGATCGCGCGCACGATCGCCTGGAACACCACCAGGAACAGGTTCTGGATCGCGCCCAGCACACCGGTGAAGCTGAGCACCAGGAACACCACCAGGAAGCCGAGAAGTCCGTACTGCCGGATCTGCTCGATGACGCGCCGAACCTGCGGGTTGCCGAGCGCCAACGCCGCCATCGCGCCGTCCAGTGGAAAGACGGGGAACAGGTTGATCACCGCGTGCAGCACCGCGAACGAGGCGGCGATCAGGAACGAGCGGTAGAGCGCCGGCGATCCGGTCGCCAGGAAGATCGAGCCCACCAGCACGCAGGCGAACGCCACGATCAGGTACGCCAGCGGACCCGCGTACCAGGCCAACGCCTCGCGGCGGCCGCGCCCGCGGTAGTTGCGGCTCTCGATCGGCACCATCTTGGGCCAACCGAACCCCAGCAAAAACAGGAGCAGAACACCGATCGGTTCCAGTTGGCGCTGCGGTTCGAACTGTCCGAACCCGGCCAAGCGCGGACGCGCGTCACCAAGTTTTGCTGCGACCCACGTCTGGAACACGTTATGGAACATTAGCGCGAAGATCATTACGATGCCGGCGATCACCAGGGTGGTCGGGTCGCCCAGATAGTTCAGGATCACGTCGGGTCGTCGTTCCTTTCCTTCGTGGCGGAGGCGCCGTGGATCAGCGTCCTCGCCAACGCGAGCTCGTCGTCGAAGTCTCGGACGTGGCGCTCGCGACGCGCGCGGGCCACCTGGTCCAGGATGCGGCCGACCCGCGGTCCGGGCGCCAAGCCCAACTCTAGCAGGTCCCTTCCCCGCAGCCGACGGCGACCTGCCAGGCTCTCGAACGACCGCACCGCCTGCCGGTGCGGATCGCCGTGCGCTTCCAGCACTGCACGGCCCGGCCGACCGAGGGCCTCGAGCAGGTCGTCGAGCGGCTCCGCTCCGTCCAGCAGTCTGCGCACCCGCGCCGCTGCGGCCGCGTGCCGATCGGGCAGATGGAAGCGGCGCGTGGCGCGCCGTCGCGCGTCCGCGTCCAGCGGCGTCAGCATCGCCGTGTAGTAGGCGTCGCTGGACACCTCGCGGCCGGCGTCCGCTAGCCGGTCCAGCTCGCGCAGGACCTCCGCCGGGTGCGCCAGGCCGTAGGCGCGCTCCAGCACGCCCAGGTCGTCCAGAAGCGCTAGCGCACGCGACGGCCACGTCTCGCGCAGGGCGAGGTCCAGCTCGTGCCGCAGCCGTTCCGGACTGACGCGCGCCACATGGCCGTCGTCCAGGGCGCTGCGCGCCTGCCGCTC
Source organism: Trueperaceae bacterium (assembly GCA_040905065.1). Taxonomy (GTDB): domain Bacteria; phylum Deinococcota; class Deinococci; order Deinococcales; family Trueperaceae; genus SLSQ01. Next base: position 2,808 of record JBBDSD010000446.1, read on the forward strand.
GGTGGCGTCCTCGAACGTGAAGCCCAACCGCGCCGCCAGGCGCACGCCCCGCACGATGCGCGTGGCGTCCTCCGCGAACGACAGGGGGTGCAGCACGCGCAGAAGGCGCGCTTCCAGGTCGGCCAGGCCTGCGAACGGATCCAGCAGCTGGGGCGGTCCGGGCGTCCAGCGCAACGCCAAGGCGTTGACGGTGAAGTCGCGCCGTGCCAGGTCGCGTCGCAGGTCGCTCGGGACCACGTCCGGCAGGGCGCCCGGACCGGCGTATCGTTCCTCGCGCGTGCCGGCCAGGTCCACTGCCAGCCCGCCGGGAAGCGCGACGGTGGCGGTGCCGAACGCGGCGTGTCCCGACGCACGACCGCTAAGGTCGCGCGCCAGGGCGTCGGCCAGCTCGTGTACGTCCGCTCCCTCGATCGCCAGGTCGAGGTCGGCCAGCGGCCCACCCAACAGCGCATCGCGGACGGTGCCGCCGACCAGGTACAGGCTGGATCCTTGCGGAAGATGCGCTTCCAGCGACGTGAGGACCCCGTCGGCCTGGGCACGCATGCGGCGCACGATCCGCTCGGTGGGGGCCGGATCGGACACGTCGGTGCCGTGCCGGGCGGCCAGCAGGTCGCTTCGCGTCACGATGCCGATCAGCCGGTCCTCGCCGTCCACGACCGGCAGGCGCCCCACGCCGTGACGGGCCACCAGCGCCTCGAGCCGATCGAGGGACGCTCCGGGAGTCGCCACCACCGCGGGGGCGCCCATGAAGCCGCGTACCTCCGAGCGCCCCAGCCCCAACTGCAGCGCCCGGTCCAGATCGCGGCGCGAGAGCACGCCCACCACGCGCTGGTCCTCGACGACCGGCAGGCCGTTGTGGCCGTGCTGGAGAAGAAGCTTCGCGGCGTCGTGCACGGTCGCCTCGGGGGCGACGGTGCGCACCGGTCGGCTCATCAGGTCGCGCGCCGTGCGCGGCCGGACGGCGTGCCGTTCGAACGCCGCCAGGACCGCCGTCACCGCGTCGTCCAGCGGTAGGTCGCTGCGCGCGAAGCCGGCGCCGGCGTGCCCGCCCCCGCCGGCCGCGTCGCGCAGCGCGGCGCCCACGTCGATCCGGCCGCCGTCGGCGCGGGCGATGAGAATCGTCCGTTCCTCCATGCGCACCGCCAGCAGCGCAGCGTCGGTCCCCTCGAGATCCAGCAGTTCGCCGGCCAGGCCGGCCACGTCGCCCAGCCAGCGGGGCCAAGCGAAGGCGGCGACCGCGACGCTGCGGCCGCGCACCGACTCGTGGCGGACCTCCTGCAGCATGCGGGTCCGGAACTCGTGGTGCTCCGGACCGAGCGCGTGCCGAGCGAAGCGCCGCACCAGCGACAGGCCGCCCCCGCGCCCCAGCAGCCAGGCGGCGGCTTCGTGATCCTCGGCGCGCGTCAGATCGAAGGCGAAGCCGCCGGTGTCCTGGTGCAGTCCCAGCAGCGCCAGGCTGGCCAGGTCGGCCGAGAGGTCGGAGCGTTGACGCCGCAGCTCGCGCACCAGCAGGGTGACGCTGGCGCCGACCGCGTCCACCAGGCCGCGCCCTACCGGCAGCGCATCGTGCGCCGCCACCGGAGGGTGGTGGTCGTACACCACCACCGGCACGCGCGCGGCGACCTTCGCGAACGGACCCAGCCGCGTGCGGTCGGCGGTGTCGACCACGATGAGCTCCTCGACCGGACCGGCCGCGGCGGTCTGCGCGTCCAGCGGATCGAGGCGGTCGCGGTAGAGCCGCAGGCAGTCCCGGACCTCCGGTGGCAGGCCGTCGCCCAGCGCGATGCGTGATCCGGGGTGCAGACGGGCCGCCAGCGCCAGTCCGGCCAGCGCGTCGAAGTCGGGGCGTTCGTGGGTCACGATCAGCCGCACGCGCGGGTCCTCAGCGGGTCCGCGGCGAGGCGTTCACGGTTGCGCGATCGGGACCCGTGCGGCGAGACCGCGTGCGAAGGCGGTCAGCAGCGCGATGGTGGCCTCGACGTCGCGAGGATCCACCATCTCGTTCGGCGAGTGCATGTACCGGTTGGGGATCGACACCACCGCGCTGGGGACGCCGCCGCGGACCTTGGCCAAGAAGTCGGCGTCGGTCCCGGTGCGGCGGGGCGCGGTACCGATCGTCACGGCGATGCCCTCCGCCTCGGCCACGTCGCGCAGGGCCTGCAGCACGCCGCGGTGCACGTAGCTGCCGACCGACAGTTCCGGCCCGGAACCGAGGGGGTGGTCGCCCTCCTGCTTCTTGGAGATGCCGGGGACGTCGGTGGCGTGCGTCACGTCGATCGCGAGCGCCACGTCCGGCTCCCAGGCGTACGAGGCGGCCGCCGCACCCACGCCGCCGATCTCCTCCTGCACCGTCGCGCTGGCGATCACTTCGCAGCCTGCGCCGATTGCGCGACGGGCGGTTTCGAGCGCGACGTACGCACCGATGCGGTCGTCGATCGCCTTGCTGGCGATGCGGCCGTTGCGGAGCCGGACCAGCGGCTGCTCGACGACCGCGAAGTCGCCCGGCCGGACCACCTCGTCCGCGTCGTCGCGGCCCGAGGCGCCGACGTCGATGAACAGGTCCTCGATCTTGGTGGTCTTGCGGCGGTCTTCGGCCGACATGAGGTGGATCGGCTTCTTGCCGATCAGGCCGACCGTCTCCGTGTCGCGGCTCACGACGCGCACGCGCTGCCCGACCAGCTGCACCGGATCCCACCCGCCGACCGCCTTGATCCAGGCGAAGCCGTCGTCGTCCACGTGCGTGATCAGCAGGCCGATCTCGTCGATGTGGCCGGAGAGCAGCAGCTTGGGGCCGGCGCCGCGATTGGCGATCGCGAAAATGCTGCCGTAGGCGTCGCGTTCGGTGTCGAGTCCGACCTCCTGGGCGTGCGCGCGGAACGCTTCGGCGGGGCGGGATTCGAAACTGCTGGCTCCGGGGGCGGAGAGGAGGCGTTCGAGGAAGGTCAGATCGAGAGACATGCCGGCCAGGCTACCCGACGACGCGACCCGGCGGCGTACGGCCGAGGCCCTCCTCGTTGCGCAGAATCCGGTCCAACTGGTCGCGCAACGGACCTTCCTCGAGGCCCAGCGTGCGCGCGGCGTCGTTCAGGTGCGCGATCACGCCGTGATCGAGCACGTCGTCGGCGTCGTCGAGACGCGCACTGTCGTGCCGCACCGCCACCGCCGCGACGTGCACGTCCGCCAGGCGGTCCAGTCCGGCCACGCCGGCCCGGTCCTTGCCCACGCCGGCGTCGTGCAGCACCACCAGGCGTGGTGCGTGCCGCAACACCAGGCGTGCGCTGCGCAGCGTGCCGGCGGAGCCGCACACCAGTACGGCGTCGTGCAGCGGTCCGCCGCCCTGAAGATCGTCGGCCGCGTCGGCCAGCACCACCGCGCCGTTGCCGAGCGGTCTACGCCGTAGCGGACTCACCGCGGGGGATCCTCGTGCACCGCGTCCTCGCGTGCCGCGCCGCGCGGGCGACGCCAGAGCAGCAGCGCGCCGGCCACGATCAGGCCGATCGGCAGGGCCCAGCCGAGCACCCCGCGGAAGGCACCACCGAAGATCAGCAGTTCGAAGAAGGCGCCGAACGCCGCGAACAGGGTCAGGCCCAGCACCGCGAGGCGCACGCCCTCCTGCTGGCGCGCCTCGTTCGCCTCGATGCTGGCCTGCAGGAAGGTGCCGGCCCCGACCGCGGCCAGCACCAGCCCCCAGGCGTACGCCCACTCCTGGTAGGTGCCCGTCGCTTGCTGCACCAGCAGGATCAGACCGACGGTCGAGACGATGGCGCCCGGTACCGCCATTCCGGCGCTGCGCTTCGGGCCGAACAGCGCGACCGCCAAGAGCGCCACGCCGGGCGCCAGCACGAACACCGGCCACGCCAGGCTGGCGCCCATCCGGGCGGCCAGCACGACCAGGCCCAGCAGGATCAACAACGCTCCGAGTCGACGTGGCGAGGTCATGCGGTCCTCCTCGCCCCGAGTGTAGCGTCCTGAGTGCGACGTGGGCGCGATCTGGACGCAACGTCGGCGCGACGGGTGGGCACGACCTGACCGGGCGCTAGGCGGCCGGTTCCCCCGTGCCGACCCGGCCCGCGATGTGGGGGAGGGCGGCAGCGACGTGCTGCAGGCCGTTCTCGATGAACACGTCGCTGGTGCGGTGGCCGAACCCGGCCGAACCGAGGCAGTACAGTCCGGGTACGGTCGTCTGGTACCAGCGGTCCAGCTTCGCGGCCAGCGTGACCGGGTCGACCTGCGCGCCGACGCGCATCAGCAGCTCGGTCGAGGCGTGGTACCCGGTGAGCAGGAACACCCGCTCGCTGGGGATGCGCAGCGTCTCGCCGTCGCGCTCGGCAAGGAGCGCGTCCGCCTCGATGCCCTTCACGGCGGTGCGGAAGTGGACCCGGATCGATCCCTCCTTGACGCGGTTCTCGAGGTTGGGTCGGATCCAGTACTTGAGGCTGTGCCGGAAGTCGTCGCCGCGATGCACCATGGTGACGCGCGCGCCGCCCCGGAACAGGTCGAGCGCCGCGTCGGCCGCGCTGGAGCCGGCGCCCACGATCGTGACCTCGCGGCCGTAGTAGGGGTGCGCCTCGTCGTAGACGTGCGACACGTGCGGCAGGTCCTCGCCCGGCACCCTCAGGAGGTTCGGGTTGTCGAAGTAGCCGGTGGCCAGCGCCACCTTCGCCGCCCGCAGGGAGGAGGTGCGCCCCAGGCGGTCGCGGGCATCGATCTCGAACCCGCCGCCGGGCAGGCGCCGCAGGTCGGTCACGGTGGTGAAGGTGTCGACCTGCAGACCCTCGGCGTGCGTCACCTTGCGGTAGTAGTCCAGCGCCTCCTTGCGGGACGGCTTGTCGGTGGCGGTCACCATCGGATGCCCGCCGATCTCGAGCCGTTCGCTGGTGGTGAAGAAGGTCATGTAGGTGGGGTAGTCCACGATCGCCTGGACCAGCGCGCCCTTCTCGAGCACGCGATGCTCCAGGCCGGCCCGCTTGGCGGCGATCGCCGCCTCCAAGCCGATCGGTCCCGCCCCGATGATGATCAGATCCAACATGCCGCCGAGCGTAGCAGCGGCCGGGGCGGGCGACCGTCGTTGGGGGTGGCGGCGGCAGCGCGGCACGTCGGGGCGACGTCGGGACCGCACGTCGGATCCGCAGGTCGGGACGGTGCGTCGGGACGGTCCGTCGGGAAGATGCTATGCGGCGAACGCGCTCAGAGCACGGCACTGGGGCAGTCGGCCGCCAGGACGCAGGCGGCGCACGCCGGCGCGCGGGCGGTGCACACGCGACGTCCGTGCAGGATCAGGGCGTGATGCACGAAGATCCAGGCCTCCTCGGGGAAGACGGCCTCCAGGTCGCGTTCGACCCGGTCGGGGTTCTCGTGCCGACTGAGCTTCAGGCGGCGCGCCAGGCGGCCGACGTGCGTGTCGACGGCGATGCCGGGGCGACCGAACGCGTTGGACGCCACCACGTTGGCGGTCTTGCGCCCCACGCCGGGGAGGGCCAGCAGGGCGGTGAAGTCGTTCGGCACCGCGCCGCCGTGCCGGTCGACCAGCTGGCGCGCGGCGCGCACGAGGTTCTTCGCCTTGGTGCGGTACAGCCCGATGGTGCGCACGAACGGCTCGACCTGCTCCGGCTCGGCGGTGGCCAACGCATGGGCGTCGGGGTAGGCGGCGAAGAGGGCGGGTGTAGCGGCGTTCACGCTCACGTCGGTCGCTTGGGCCGAGAGGATGGTGGCCACCAGCAGCTGGTACGGATCGAGGTACGACAGTTCGCTGGCGGCGTCGGGGTAGGCGTCCCGCAGGGCGTCCAGGATCCGGCCGGCCCGGTCCAGGCGGTCCTGCTTCCGTTCGCGCGGCATGGCGGGAGGGTAGCATCGGAGGCGCGAGCGGCGAACGGGAAGCCGGCGAACCGGTCGGCGTTCTATCGGTCGTCGGCGCCGGACGTGAACGATCCCGCGGCGCGCGGAGGCTCCGCCCGGCTATGCTCGGACGCGACGGCCGTGCCGCGGCGCAGTGGACCCGAAGCGTGAAACCGGTCCGTGTAGCGGCAGTGGACGGCGCCTGCAGCAGCGCGAGGAGGCAGCATGCCCGTATTCGAGTACAAGGCGCGAGACCGAACCGGCAAGATGGTCGCCGCGACCATGGAGGCCACCTCCCAGCGCGAGGTGGCGGCGTCGCTGCGCGAGAAGGGGTACTTCGTCAGCGAGATCAAGTCCCCGAAGAAGGGCCTGAACGCCGACATCAAGCTGCCGGCCTGGATGGACCCGAGCAGTCGCCCCAACCAGCGCGACGTCACCATCTTCAGTCGTCAGTTCGCCACCGTGATCAACGCCGGTCTGCCGGTAGTCCAGTCGCTTGCGATCCTGCAGCGCCAGACCGAGAAGGAAGGGTTCAAGAACGCCCTCAAGAAGATCCGCGAAGACGTCGAGACCGGCATTCCTCTCTCCGACGCGATGGCGAAGTTCCCCGGCATCTTCGACAAGCTCTACATCTACCTGGTCAAGGCGGGCGAGGTGTCGGGCAACCTGGACGGCATCCTGGAGCGGGTGGCCGCCTACATGGAGAAGCAGGCGGAGCTGCGCGGCAAGATCCGCACCGCGCTGACCTATCCGGCGGTGGTGCTGGTGATCGCGCTGGGCGTGACCTTCTTCCTGCTGACCGGCATCGTGCCGCAGTTCGCCACCATCCTGGATCAGCTGGGCGGCGAGCTCCCGATCATCACCACCATCCTGATCGGGATCAGCGACTTCCTGATCAACTTCTGGTGGCTGCTGATCGCGATCGTGATCGGGGGCATGGTGGCGCTCCGCTTCTACTACCGCACGGAGACCGGCAGGCGAACCATGGACCGGCTCGCGTTGCGGGTCCCGGTCTTCGGCGTGCTGATCCAGAAGACGGCGATCGCGAACTTCTCGAACACCTTCGGCCTGCTGCTGCGCTCAGGCGTGAACATCCTCGAAGCGCTCGAGATTACCAAGGGTGCCGCCCGCAACGCTATCGTCGAGGAGATCCTGGACGAGACCAAGGAGGCGGTGCAGCGCGGCGAGCAGATCAGCGCCACGCTGATGAAGCACCCGCGCGTGTTCCCGCCGCTGGTGTCGTCGATGACCGCCATCGGCGAAGAGACCGGCGCGGTGGACAGCATGATGAACAAGATCGCGCTGTTCTACGAGCGCGAGGTCGACGAGGCGGTCGGCGCCCTGACCGCCTCGCTGGAGCCGATAATGATCGTGTTCCTGGGCGTGATCGTGGGCTTCATCGTGGCCGGCATGTTCCTGCCGATGTTCGGCATCATCGGGCAGCTCAGCAGCTGAGTCCGTGAAGAAGCCAGTTAGTTCTAGAGGTAGTTGGGCGTTCGCAGTGAGATATAGCGGACGCCCAAAGCTTGCATAGGAGGAGAGGAGGTCAAGCCCGCAAGTGAAGCGGTTCACGTTGCACCAGGTCCGGCGCCACACGCGCCGCGAGGGAGGCCTCCTGAGCCCCCGCTGCGGCTATGCTTGCGGCGATCCGCGCCCTGCAAGCCTGCGATGCGCATGAGTCGCTCTATGCGCTTCCTGGACACGAACCGGTCGTGCTCCAAGCGCAACGTCGCGTGCACCCTGGGAGAGCCGTACGCGCCGTCGGACGCCGCGTTCACCTCACGAGTCAACGAAAACAGCTCTTCATGACTCGCGTAGAGTCATGAAGCATCCGGTAGCATCTGTCATGGACATAGATGGAGGCTGGGTTGGAAGTCGGTGGTGGAGAGTTGACTTCCACTCGCACACTCCGGCGTCTGAGGATTATGGAAGTGGGCCGCACCAGGCAACACTTCGCGCGCGGGTTCCACGCGAGTGGTTGCTTGACTACATGCGAACGGAAGTTGATTGCGTTGTGGTCACCGATCACAACTCAGGTGAGTGGGTTGACAGACTTAAGGAAGAGCTTGGTCGCATGGAAGAGGACGGCGCGCCAGGCTTTCGAAGGCTGTGTCTGCTTCCCGGCGCTGAAATTACTGTCACGGGCGGCGTTCATGTGTTGGCTGTGATGCCGAAGTGGGCGACCGGTCACGACATCGGGCGATTGCTTGGGGCGGTTGGATACGGCGGTACGCCTGGCGCAAGTGACGGCATCGCAACGTCGTCCGTGAACGTGGTTGCCGAGGTGATCCAGAAGCACGGCGGAATTGCAATTGCAGCTCACATTGAGCAACCGTGCGGTCTACTGGCCGAGACTAGCGGTAACACGCTCAAGGCGGCTCTATCGTCCGACGCTCTCAGCGCCGTTGAGGTTGTGGACCCGTCGATGTTGGGGGCAGGTCCATATGCCGACTATCGACTTCGACGTCCGGAAGTTTTGGGTTCCGATTCGCACCATCCAACCGGCAGCACAGGCCAAGCATTTCCAGGCAGTAGGTTCACGTGGGTGAAGATGTCCACGCCTTCGTTCCAAGGGATTAGGCTTGCACTTGTGGACCAGTCGGATTCTTTGATTCGTTCCGACGAAGCCTTGGGAGACCCGAACGGCTACGCCGCGCTGCATGTTGAGTCTATCGAGGTTAGAGACGCCCAATACTTGGGGCGCGGACAGCCCTTTCGACTGCGGTTCAATCCGTGGCTAAACGTCGTCATCGGTGGCCGTGGATCGGGCAAGTCAACAGTCGTCGAGTTTCTTCGCCTTGGACTTGGCCGCGAGGATCAGGTTCCATCTCAGCTCAGTTCGGAGGTCTCTGGGTATGCCCGTGTGAACTCCGGCAAGGAAGATGGGCTCCTTACCCCTCGGACTCGAATTGGTGTTCAAGTTGTGAAGGACAAGGTCCGCTATCGTATGACGCTTGCCGTAGACGCTGAACGTAGCGATCCTCCTCACGAGCTTCAGTTTGAAGTGCAGAACACCGACGGCAGCTGGGAAGCAGCTCGCGGCCGGCCTGTTGAGCTACTTCCCGTCGGTCTCTATAGCCAGAAGCAGGTGTTTGAGATGGCGCGGGATCCACTTTCGCTTCTGAAAATCGTTGACTCCGCACCGGAAGTTGCGGATCTTCAGTACGCGCAGAAGAGCCGTGAGATCGAGACGAAGTACCTCGCGTCTCGCGCGCGCATTCGCGCTCTAAATGAGCGCCTGACTGTTGAGGAATCGCTGCATGGTGAGATTGAGGAAATTTCGCGGCAACTCAAGCTGCTTGAGGGTGCTGCGTACGCAGAGGCCCTGCACGCGCATGAGGCAGTGCAGCATGAGGCGCGCCTCGTCGAAGCGTGGGAGCTGACGTGGCGGGGAGTGGAACGTCGGATTCGCGAACTTGGCCAGAGCATTGAAGCGAAGGAACTTTCGTTGCCGGCTTCTGATGGCAGCGAAGACGGTGAGTACGATATTGTGCGTGTAGCTAAGGAAGTGCAGGCCGAGTACGAGAGTATAGCGGAGGAGTTCGAAGGCCTTGCCCGGCGCGCAGAACGCGTCGAGCAAGCCTACGACGAGGCAAAACAGAGCACTAAGTGGTTTGAGAGGCGCGGTGCGTCAGAGCGTGCGTACCTTGAGACGGTGGAGAAGCTCAAAAAGGAGGGTGTTGACGATCCGGAGCAGTTCGGGCGTAGCGTTCAGCAGCGTCAGGACCTCCAGCGTCAACTCAGTGATCTTGACGCAACTCGCGAGGAAATCACATTGCAAGAAAAGGAAGCCGAGGGGCACCTGTCTGAGCTCTTGAGTATTCGGAAGGAACTGTCGGAGCGCCGAACGACATTCTTAGCTAGGGTACTCGATGGCAATCAGTTCGTTCGAATCTCGGTTAGGCCCTTTGGCGCTACCGAGAGCGTGCAGCAGGCTGTCCGACAGCTCTTGCAGCGAGAAGAAGGATTTGACGGTGACATCGGGGTACCGGGATCGGGTGTTGGGTTGATTGGGGACTTGCCTGTCAACGAATCGAATACTGGCGATCTCGAGAAGGCGCTGCAAGCGATGAAGAGAAAGGCGCGTGCAATCGCTGATGGCGATTTCGCGGAGGAGTCGCTACGCGACAAGCGGTTTGGCAGTTTCATGAAGCGGCTGCAGCCTGAGGTTTTGGACCGAATCGACACTTGGTTTCCCGAGGACGGTGTGCACGTCGAGTACAGCCCGGGGGGCGATGGTCACGGCTTCACGACTCTGCGGACAGCATCACCTGGCCAGAAGACGGCAGCCTTGCTGGCATTCTTGCTGTCGTACGGTGATGAACCGATCATCCTTGATCAACCGGAGGACGACCTGGACAACGCCCTGATCTACGAACTCATTGTTCGGCAGCTAAAGAAGCAGAAGAAGCGAAGGCAGTTGATTGTCGTCACGCACAACCCGAATATCGTCGTCAATGGTGATGCTGAGTTCGTTGCGGCCATGGAGGCTCGAGGCGGACAGTCCTACGTAAACGTAAGTGGTGGTCTGCAGGAGCCAGATGTTCGGGACATGATCTGTCGCATCATGGAGGGAGGTAAGAAGGCGTTCGATACGCGGTACCGTCGGATTTTTGCCTAAGCGTAGTGGGCTTGTTGCGACGTACAGAACCGCATTGAATGTGGTACCAGGCCAGCTCTCGTGCGGGGTGCGTGATGCACGCTGTTCCAAATGCGGCCCATTAGAGTTGACGGATACTATGATCACGATCTTTGGCGGAGAGGCCCGCCTGTGTTGGCGGGCCCGTTGAGTCCGGGCATCCGCCCCGGGCCTGGCGCGGGAGGCCGACGTATGAGCATCACGCGCGCGACGTAAGGAAGCGATCCGGGACCGGCTCCTCTCCGGGCCGGGCTCGCGCACCTCCGTGCGATCTCTCGCGCGTCAGGCTCCATTGCCCAGATCGAAGCCGATCACGATCCCGACCGCGATGAGGACCGCGTAGAGGACGATGCTGAGCACCGAGTAGGCGAGCAACGGTCCCCGCGGCATGCCGAGCGCCATGGCGGTGGCGGCGACCGCCCACACGCCGATCCACGGCGTGACCAGCAGCACGAACCAGCCCCCGTAACGACGCGTCCACCGTTCGAAGCGGGCCGACCTGCGGCCCAGCAGCCACGAGCGCAGCCGCTCGATGCGGAGCAGGCGCTCGTAGGCGAACACGATGAGGAGGACCGGCGCGACGTTGCCGAGGACCGGCCAGACCACCGCGGAGACCGGGTCCAGGCCCAGCGCGAACGCGGCGGGCACCGCGGCGTAGATCTCGAGGAACGGGAAGAACCCGAGCAGCCACGCGCTGGACGCGCGCGCCAGGTAGTCGAGCGCGGCCGGCACGTCAGGAGCCGGTCGCTTCGTGCGGGGTCGACGCTGCTCGTTGCGCCGCGTCCGCGCGCGCCATGCGCAGCGCCTCGGCACCACCGAGCGGCAGCGAGGCAGTAACCAGCGCGACCACGCCGGTCACGCGGATCAGGGCGGAGATGCCCACGCCGTCGACCGCACCGCCACCCATGCCGGTCGCCAGGCCGGCGAAGGCGACCCACAACATCGCCACCGCCTGCACGAACGCCGCCGTGGTCCACGCCGTGACCCGCAGCAGGTAGGCTCCGTCGCGCAGGCTGTCCAGCGTCAGGCGCAGCATGTCGCGAAGCCGGTCGTGCGCCCAGGCCACGGCGCGCCAGCGGCGCGGCATCCACGGCAGGATCACGGCCGCGATCAGCGGGGCCGACGCCGTCGCGCCGGCCGCCACGACCAGCGCTGCCCATAGCGGAACCGGCCCGACCGGCGCTCCCGCATCCACGATCCGGATCGTGACCGCCCCGAGCGCGAAGGTGAGGACCATGGCGATCCAGGGAGCGTTCAGGAAGGCGGCGACGAACGAGACGTAGCTCAGGCCGAAGCGGCGCTTGAGCTCGACGGCGCGGTAGACGTTGCCGGACTGGGGTACGAACAGGTTCAGGAACCGGCCCAGCACGAACAGGCGCAGCCACGGCCCGAAGCCGACCGTCCGGTCGCCCAACCGCAGCAGCACCACGTGGAAGCGGCCGCTCTGCACCACCAGGTAGAGCAGTTGCGCTCCCACCAGCAGCGCCACGGCCCACGGATCGATGCGGGTCAGGACGGCCAGGTCCTCGCCGCGCGCACGGATCAGAACGACGATGGCTCCGATCGCGAGGGCCAGACCCAGCCAGGGGGCTGCCGCCCGCCGGG
>JBBDSD010000447.1:0-2420 GCA_040905065.1 Trueperaceae bacterium
GGCAGCCTGGAGGGCGCCTTCGACGGCGTGCGCGTGCCGTACAACCTGATCCACGCCATGGGCGGCAGCGAACGCCGGTTCGAGGACCGGGACCGCGTCGCCGCCCGCAACGTCGCGTCCGCCGCCGCGGCCGCCGGGGTGGAGCGCCTGGTGTACCTGGGCGGCCTGGGGGACCCGAACGCGCGGCTCAGCCCCCACCTGGCGTCGCGACACGAGACCGGCCGCGTGCTGGCGTCGTTCGGCGTGCCCGTGACCGAGTTCCGGGCCGCAATCGTGGTGGGCAGTGGATCGATCTCGTTCGAAATGCTGCGCTACCTCACCGAGCGCCTGCCGGTCATGATCACGCCGCGCTGGGTCGACACGCGCGTGCAACCGATCGCCGTGCGCGACGTGCTGGCGTACCTGCGTGCCGCGCTGGACCGCCCGCACGACGGACACCGCGTGGTCGAGATCGGGGGGCCGGACGTGCACACCTACCGCGAGCTCCTGGTCGGCTACGCCGAGGAGCGGGGACTGCGCCGCTGGATGCTGCCCACGCCGGTGCTGAGCCCGCGCCTGTCCAGCTACTGGATCAACCTGATCACGCCGATCCCGGCGTCGATCGCCCGTCCGTTGGTCGAAGGGCTGCGCAGCGAGGTGATCGTGCGCGACCCGGAGCCGGCGCGCGCGTACGGCGTGCCCGCTACGCCGAACCGGCTCGCCGTGCGTCGGGCGCTGGACCGTACGGCCGACGGCAACGTCCTGACCCGCTGGACGGAGGCGCTCTCGGCGGTGCCGCGCGGCACGCCGCCGTCCGCCGCTTGGCGGGACGAGGAGGGCCTGCGGATCGATCGCCGCGTCCGCAGCGTCGACGCGCCCCCGGACCGCGTGTTCGCCACCATCGCCCGGATCGGCGGCGAGGAGGGCTGGTACGTGTTCGACGGGCTGTGGCGCATCCGCGGCGCGATCGATCGCCTGCTGGGCGGCGTCGGCATGCGCCGTGGCCGCCGCGACCCCGAGCGGCTCCTCCCAGGCGACGTGCTGGACTTCTGGCGGGTCGAGTCGGTCGCTCCCGGCCGGCACCTGCACCTGCGGGCGGAGATGAAGCTTCCCGGGCGGGCCTGGCTCCGCTTCGACCTGGCGCCCCGCGACGGCGGCGGCACCGACCTGGTGCAGACGGCGTTCTTCGAGCCCGCCGGCCTGTTCGGGCTGGCCTACTGGACCGCTACGGCGCCGCTGCACGCCGTGCTCTTCCCCGCCCTGGCCCGCGAGATCGCGCGCCGGGCGACACGTGACGATCGGTCGGAGAGCCAGCCTCCGAGCACCTGATGGGGCCAGCGGCATGGGGTTCAGAGCGAGGTCCGGTGCCCGGGTCCTCGTCGTCCTTCTTCAGCGGTCGCGCTGCGCTTCGCGTTCTACCAACTCGGACAGGGCGGACTTGGCCGCTCCGTCCGGAAAGCGCGCCAGCGCGTCCAGCGCCGTCCGCACCTCCGTCGCGATGATCTCCTGCGCCGAGCGGTCCACGTCGTGGATCCGCACCAGCTCCCGCATGCGCGCGACGTCGCCCGGCTCGCGAGCGTGCCGGCGCACGATCGCCGTCGCCTCGCCGACGCCGCGCTCCATCAACAGCAGGACGGGCAGGGTGGCCTTGCCTTCGCGCACGTCGCCGCCGATCGGCTTGCCCAGCGCGTCCTCGTCGCCCAGCAGGTCCAGCCGGTCGTCCTGCATCTGAAACGCCCGACCGTACGCCGTACCGAACGTCCGCAAGGCGTCGCGCGCATCGGCGCCCGCAGCGGCCAGCAGCGCGGGGCCCTCGGTGGCCGTCGCCAGCAGGATCGCGGTCTTGCCCTCGATGATCTGGTCGTACTCGGCCAGGGACCACGACTCCAGCGTCGCCATCTGGAACTGCAGCACCTCGCCTTCGCAGATGCGGGCGGCGGTGCGGGCCATGAGCCGCGTGAACGTCGGTTCCGCGGCGTCGGCCAGCAGGCCCAGCACCTGCGCCAGAAGGAAGTCGCCGGACATGACGCTGACCACGTTGCCGTAACGACGGAAGGCGGCCTCCGTCCCGCGCCGCGTCGAGGCGTCGTCGATCAGGTCGTCGTGCAACAGGGAGGCGGAGTGCAGCAGCTCCACGGCGAGCGCCACCCGCATGCCAGCCTCGTCGTCGGCCCCGACCAGATCCGCCGCCAGGAACGCCAGCGTCGGTCGCAACCGCTTGCCGCCGGCGGCGACCAGGTCCTCGCCGATCGCCTCGATGAAGGCGACGTCGGAGGCGACGGTCGCGGCGAGGCGGGCTTCGAAGGCGGCGAGTCGGTCGTGCAGGGGCGTTGGCATCGGGGGTGATGGTACCGCTCTTGCTGGCCCATGGAACGCATGCACGTGATTCTTCAGAACTCCCATCACACACGAAATTGCCGCGGTAACCACAAGTGGGGTCC
>JBBDSD010000448.1:0-2407 GCA_040905065.1 Trueperaceae bacterium
GCGCACCATGCCGACGCCGTTCTCCAGCATCGGGAACCCCTCGTAGGCGTCGCCGGCCCGGAGCGGCTCACCGGCCACCAGGTAGAACTCGTCGGAGAGGAACACGAAGCGCGTGCCGCGCTCGACCAGCATCCGCTCCTGCACGGCGGACACGCGGCGGATCACGTCGCGCGCTTCGTCGCGCCGGTACGGACGCAGGTCGGGCAGGTTCGTGCGGTGGTCGGTGAGCCCCACGGGAACCGCGGCGATCGCCTGCACGTTCGGACGCGACGTCAGGTACGCCAGCGTCTCGTCCAGATGCTCGCCGTCGTTCCGGTTCGGCAACAGCACGATCTGCGTGTACAGGTCGATCGACGAGAGCCGGTCGATCATGTCGCGGATGCGGGTGGCGGCCGGATCCTTCACCTTGAGGCGCCACCACTTCATCATGTCGGCACGCAGGGCCTCGTCGGTGGTGTGCACGGAGACGTAGAGCGGACTGAGATGCTCGTCCAGGATGCGGTGCACGTCGTGCTCCGAGAGGTTCGTGAGCGTCACGAAGCTGCCGTACAGGAAGCTGGTGCGAAAGTCGTCGTCCATCATGTACAGGCTCTTGCGCATGCCCTTGGGCATCTGATGGACGTAGCAGAACTCGCACTTGTTGGCGCAGGTACGGATGCCGTCGAAGATCACGTCGCCGAACTCGAGCCCCGGATCCTCCCAGGCGACCTCGAGCCGGTGCTCGCGCCCGGCAGGGTCGCGCAGGCGCAGGTCGGCGGCGCCGCGGTCCAGCTCGCGCCGGTACGCCAGGATGTCGGGTACCTCGGCGTCGTTCACGCTCAGCAACGTCCAGCCGGGACCAACGCCGGCCTGCTCGGCGCGGCTGCCGGGCGTGACGCGGTGCACGGTCGGGGTGGGCGGGGGCGGAGCGGGAAGCGGCATGAGGACGTAGCGTAGCAGAGTCGGGACGGCGCTCGCGCACAGGACGCGACGTGCGGTAGCAACGGTCGGCGCGTGACGATCGGCGCGTGACGATCGGAGCGTGACGGTCGCGCCCGCCGAGGGCACGGCCGTGACTCAGACCGCTTCGTCGACCTCGCGTCCTGTCAGCGGGTGCGCCGTCGGTGCGGTGGGCAGCACGAAGGCGTGCAGCGGCGGGTCGGCCTCGAACCGGAGCCAGGTCCCGACCGGGACCTCGCCAGCGTCCTCGGGAAGGTGGAGCAGCAACGGCGCCCCGACGTCAACGATCGCGGCGTCGCCGTCGCGTTCCACCACGCGACCGTTGCCGGCCAACGCGCCCCGGCGGGGCACCTCGAGCGCGGGGGCGTCGGCGTCGCCCGGTCCGACCACGCGACCGGTGGCGTCGATCAGCACGCGGGCCGGACCGGGCGGCGCGGCGTACGGATTCGTGCGCTCGAACAGTTGCAGGCAGGTCCCGGCCACCTGCGCCTCCAGCAACGGACTGCCTTCCGGGCGGGCGAACAGGGTCACGTCCGCGGCGTGGGCGCGCCAGCGCTGCATCGTGAGGTCAGGACCGTCTTCGATCACGGTGCGCAGCGTACCGCGCGAGGCGTGCTAAGGTGCGGGGCGTGACTGCGCACCCCCCACGATCGGGCGACCTGACGCTCCGTTCGGCCATGGCCGAACGGAGTTCGTGTTTGTCGGGGCCGACCGCCGCATCGCCGGCCCGTTCGCCATCCCGCTCGCGAGCCTACAGCCGAGTCTGCAACCGAGTCTGCAACCACGCGGCGCACGCATCTCGTGGCGCAGGCCGGCACGGCACGGTTCGGCACGAAACGGTTAGGCACCGCACGGTCCGGGACGGCGCAGTTCGGGATGGTGCTGCTCAGGACGGTGCAGTGCCGCACCGCGCAGTCCGGCACGGCCACGGGAGGACACGATGCTCGAACGACTGAACGACGTGCAAGAACGCGACCTGAAGCTGGACGCGCTGGACGCGGAACGGGCCGACGTGCCGACCGAGCTGGTCGAGCTCCGCGCGGAGCGGGCCCGGCTGGACGATCGCCTGCGCCAACGGCGCTCCGAACGCGACGACCTGAACGCGCAGGTCCGCACGGCGGAGGTGGACCTGCAGGGATTGCGGGAGCGCGTCAAGTCGGCGTCGGAGTCGGCGCTGCGCGCGGGATCGGCCAAGGAGGCGGCCCAGTACCAGAACCAAGAACTCCAGTTCGCGACGCGCGCGCAGGAGCTCGAGGAGGACACGCTGCCCCTGATGGAGCAGTTGGAACGGCTCGAAACGGCGGTCGCCGAGCTGGAGGCGGCGCTGACCGAGTTGGTGCCGCGCCTGGAGGAGATGGAGTCCGCCGAAGCCGAGCGCCTCGCGGAGATCGACGAGCGCGAAGGCACGCTCGCGGAGGAGCGCGAGGCGCTGGCGGCGGAGGTGCCGAAGCCGCTGCTGGGCCAGTAC
>JBBDSD010000449.1:0-2400 GCA_040905065.1 Trueperaceae bacterium
CAGACAGAGCACGTGCACGCGGTGGGCCGAGGCGCGGTGCTCGATGCCGCCGGGCGACAGGCCGATGGCGAGCGTCGGCTCGGGCACGCCGCGCCCGCGGGCGTGCGCGATGACGACGCCGGGCAGCACTTCCGCCGCGTACCCGACGTCGTCGTTTAGGAGCTTCTCCAACAGGATGGCGCGCCGTACGGTGCGACCCTTCGCGACCAGGTCCAGAAGCCGCTCGACCGCGTCGGAGTAGCTGGCGCCGTGCAGATCGAACACCATCCGCTCGCTCGAGAGCATCGCCTCGAACCGGTCCTGCGCCGTTCCGGACCCGGTCGTGGTGGGGCGATCGGAGGGGACCAGCACCAGGAAGCCTCCGTCCCGGTCGGACAGCTCCCGCGTGAACCGGTCCAACCACGGTTCGTGCGCCACGGTGCCGCGCCGGGGCGAGAGTAGCACCAGGAGGTCGTGCGTCTCGTCGACCCAGTCGTCGTCCGCGTCCAGGATCGGCGTCCAGCTGGTGAGCCCCGCGAAGGTCGCCTCCACCTGGGGCGCGACCTCGTCGCAGCGGTGGCGGAAGCGGGTGGTGTCGCCCTGCACCACCAGCACGCGCAGCGACGCTCCGAGCTGCAGCACCAGGCGCTTGATGGTCCGGACCGCGTCGTGGAACCCGGGGGCGTGGTCGGCCAGCGGCGGCATCACCAGCACCACGCGCCGGTAGGTGGCGACGCCGTGCGGCAGGTGGGCGATGACGACCAGGTGATCGCCGCGCGCGACCGTCTGGTCGATGACGGTACCGAACAGGCGCGTCCCGGAGGCGCTGCGGCCGTTCCAGCCGAGCACCACGTCGGTGGCGCGGTTCTCTCGGGCCGCCGCCAGAATGCCGCTGGCCGGGTTGCGGGCGATGCGCGTGAGCGGCTGGACCGGAACGTCCGCTTCGGCGGCGTGCACGACGGCGTGCGCCAGCAGTCGTTCGGCGCCGGCGACGTCGTCCTCGTTCGGGACCACCAGGGTGGGGAACACCGGCTCGCGTGCGCCCGGGTCCCGTAGCAGGAAGGCGAGGTCCAGCAACGCGTCGGCGGTGGCCGGGTTGGCGAGCGGCACCAGCATGCGGTGCGGCGCCTCGTCC
Organism: Trueperaceae bacterium; assembly: GCA_040905065.1. Classification (GTDB taxonomy): domain Bacteria; phylum Deinococcota; class Deinococci; order Deinococcales; family Trueperaceae; genus SLSQ01. Next base: position 1,115 of record JBBDSD010000449.1, read on the forward strand.
GGCGCCGGTTCCGCGCGCTCGGAGGCGATCGCGACGCGCCGACCGAACCGTTCGACCATCGTCCCGCCGACCAGCGAGCTGACCATCACCAGCACGATCACGGCGTTGACGACCGGCTCGCCGAACAGGCCGATCTCGAGCCCGACGAAGGTGACCGCCAACGTCGCCGCGGCCTGCGGCACGCTGAGGCCGATCATCAGCATCCCCTGGTCCAGGTTCAGGCCGAACAGGCGCTGCGCCGCCAGGGCGGCGAGTCCCTTGCCGATCAGCACGATGGCGATCATCAGGCCGGCCAGGATCGCCACGTCGGCGCTGCCCGTGATCACGCGCACGTCGACCAGCATCCCGACGGACAAAAGGAAGAACGGCACGAACAGGGCGTTGCCGACGAACCGCACCCGCGTCATCAGGGTGCTCTGGTCGGGCACCAGCCGGTTCAGCAGCAGGCCGGCCAGGAACGCACCGATGATCGGTTGCGCCCCGGCCGCCTGCGCGGCCCAGGCCGCACCGAACGCGATCGCCAGCAGGAACAGGTACCGCACCGCCGCGTCGTCGGCGGTGTTGCGGAAGAACCAGGCGCCCAGGCGCGGCACGCCGATCGTCATCACCGCCACGTACCCGCCAAGACTCAGAGCCAGACGGAGCCAGAACGCCGCCCCGGCGTCGCCGCGCACGGCGCCGTCCACGATCGCCAGCACCAGCAGCGAAAGCGTGTCGGTGAGCAGGGTGCCGCCGACCACCGTGGTGACGGCGGCGTCCTTGGCGATGCCCAGCCGGGCGGCGATCGGGTAGGCGAGCAGCGTGTGCGAGGCGACGATGGCGCCGATGAGCAGGGCGGGACCCAGGTCGAACCGGTAGGCCGACATCACCACCATGGCGATCGCCGCGGGGATCAGGAACGACAGGGTGCCGAACGCCAGGCTGCGGTTGCGGTTGCGGGCGAACCCGCGCAGGTCCAGCTCCAGCCCGGCGACGAACATCAGGTACAGCAGCCCGACGGTGCCCAGCAGCTCGATCGTGACGTCGCGGGCCAGCAGGCCGGTGGCGTTGGGACCGATGATCGCGCCCAGCGCGATCAGCGCCTCGACGCCGGGCAGGCGCAGCCACGGCGCGGCCAGCGGTGCGATCAGGAACGCCGTGACGGCGATGGCCATGATCAGCACGGGATCGACGATCGGCAAGCTCATGCGCACGTCCTCCGGAGGGCCGGTCCGGCCGGTCCGCCCTTCGTGACGGTACCGCGGCGACGCCGTCGGTCCCGCCGCGACGGGCACCGGGACGTTCCG
>JBBDSD010000450.1:0-2398 GCA_040905065.1 Trueperaceae bacterium
ACCGGTGTGGTGGTGCTCGAGGCCGGGCCCCGTGTCGCGAGTCGCGAGGATCCGGAGGTGGCGGACGCGGTGCGGACGCTGCTGGAGGACGAAGGGGTCGAGATTCGGACCGGCACGACGGTGCAGCGCGTCGGTCGCGACGGCGACGGCGTGGTCGTGACGGTGAGCGACGGCACCGGCGATGCGGAGGAGACGATCCACGGCTCGCACCTGCTGCTCGCCGCCGGTCGCGTGCCGAACACCAACGATATTGGCCTGGACGTCGCCGGCGTGGAGGTCGACGAACGCGGCTTCGCGAAGGTCGACGAGCGCTGCCGCACCACGGTCGACGGCGTCCGGATGCTGGGGGACGCCAACGGTCGCGGCGCCTTCACGCACACCGCGGTGCACGACGCCGAGATCGTGCTGGACGACCTGCGCGGCGCCGATTCGGCTCGCACCCTGGGCGACCGGCGTACCGTGTACGCCCTGTTCACCGACCCGCCGCTGGGACGCTGGGGCATGACCGAGCGTCAGGCGATCGAGGCCGGTCATCGCGTGAAGGTCGCGCGACGGCCGATGGCGAAGATCGCTCGCGCCAAGGAGGAGGGCCGCACCGAGGGCCTGATCAAGCTGGTGGTCGACGCGGACGACGAGCGCCTGCTGGGCACCACCACCTTCGGGCTGCACGGCGACGAACTGGCCAACCTGTTCGCCGTCTTCGGCGCCACCGGCCAGCCGTGGACGACGCTGCGCCGTACGGTGCTGGTGCACCCCACCGTCGCCGAGCTGGTGCCGTGGATGCTGGACGATCTGAAGTTGGTGGAAGCCTGACGGCGCGGAGGGACCACGTGAACGCCGCTCGGTGCCTGACGAGGCGCTCGCTCAGCGAGCCTCGCCGGAGCGCGAGGATGGCGACGTGGCGTCGTCCGGCGCGTGCTCGCCTTGCGCCGCCTCCTCCTCTTCCTCCGGCACGTGGCCTTCGGGCGCGCGGGCCGGCGTTAGGCCGTCGGGCGCGATCGGGTGCGTCGCGAGGTGGATCGGATCGTGGCTGCTGCCGAGGTCCAGCTTGGGGAGGGGGATTTCGATCCCTTCCCGGTCGAAGGCGACGTGGATTCGTTCCTGGACGCGGTTGCGGACCTCGAGCAGGTTCTCGCGGCGGGCCCAGACGCTGAGCTGCAAGTCGATCGAGGAGGCACCGAACCCCTGCGCGATCAGGAGCGGCGGCGGCTCCTCCAAGATCAACGGATCGGCGTCCGCCACCGCGAGCAGGACGCGGTGGACGTGCGCGAGGTCGCTGTCGTACGCCACCCCGACCCGCAGGTCGTAGCGCCGGATCGGATACCGGTTCAGGTTGGTGATCCGGGTCTTGACCATCGTCTCGTTGGGGATGCGGACCATCAGGTTGTCGAAGGTGCGCATCCGGGTCGACAGCAGATCGATCGACAGCACCTCGCCGGTGACGCCGTCGACGGTGACGATGTCGCCGATCTCGATGGTGCGCTCCAACCCGAGGAACAGGCCGCTGATCATGTTGGACGCGGTGGTCTGCGACGCGAAGGCGACCGCTGCCGTCAGGATGCCGGCGGCACCGAGGATGACGGTGAAGTCGAATCCCAGCGTCCGCATCGCCGAAATCAAAAACAGCCCGAAGACCGTCCAGAACGCGGAGCGTTGCACCAGCACGCGGGTCTGCGAGGTGGGGCCGCGCAGGGTGCGCTCCAGGATCCGTCGCGCCGTCCGCGCCAGCAGCCAGCCGATCCCGATCAACAGGGCCGCCTGCAGCAGTGGACCCAGGAAGCCCAAGTCCACGATCAGGCCGGTGACGCCGCTCAGCCGTTCGCCTGCCGATTGCAGCCAGGCGTTCACGGGGCGCCTCCCGCGCCGAGTCCCAGCCAGCGCCCGAACGAGCGCAGGTTCAGGCCGGCGTCCGACGTGCGGCGCGGTGGCGCCAGGCGTTCGCTGCGGCCCGCCTGCGGCGGTGGGCCGTCGTCGATCTGCACGTCGGCCTGATCGTTGTGCTCGCCGCCACGGACCAGCCGGACGCGCGGCGTCCACAGTCCGCGCGCCCCGCCGTAGAGCGGCAGGTGCTCGACGGGAACCCGCAACCGATCGATGAGCAGCGGGTCGCGCGCCCGGTTGGTGACCTGCACCGGCGTGATCGCACGGTGCGGGCGCGTCGGCAGATCGGCCAAATCCAAGCGGGCGGTGGTGCGCGACGCGTACGCCAGGTCGCCCTCCCGAGTCGAGGGACCGAACCAGGTGTCCGACGGCCGGTAGCAGGGCACCTCCAGCAGCACGTGGCGCGGACCGTGCGTGGCGATCGCCAGCCAGAGCGGCGTGCTGACGTACAGCACCACGCTCTCGCCGGCCGGCACCGTGAGCGGATCGGCGGGGCGGACGATCACGGCCCGGTCGG
>JBBDSD010000451.1:0-14611 GCA_040905065.1 Trueperaceae bacterium
GGCGTTCGCGGCTGACTTCCAGCGCGCGCTCGGCCCGCCGGATCGGCCCGCGCAACGTCGGGTCCACCCCCGCCACCGCGTCGATCATCTCGGCCGTCTCGCGCTCCAGCCGCTCGCGCGCCCGCTCGAACCGCTCGGCGTGCCCGTGCAGACGCAGCAGCGCAGCGCGCTCCGCGTCGTCCGGACCTGCCAGCCACGCCTCCACGCTCAGGCCGTGCCGCGCCACGATCCGATCGACCGGGGGCACCACGAACGTCGCCTGCGCGCGCGGCCACGCCAGCCCCATCGGCACCCCGTGCTGCTCGAACGCGCCGCGCAACTGCGCGAAGTAGGCCAACTCGCCCGGGCCCACCACCGTCACGGCGTTCGGGAAAGCGGCGTCCTGCACCACCGGGCGCAGGCCCGCCGCCGGCGTCAGGACGCACGGATCCTGATCCAGCAGCGCCAGGATTCGATCCGGATCCAGCTCCTCCTCCGGTCGCCCGTCCGGTACGAAGCGGTCGTCGCGGAGGCGCAACAGGCGCCTGGGGCCGTCCCCCTGCTGCAGGAACAGATTCGTGGCGTTTTCGGCCCGGCCCAACTGCGGCGTGACGCCGCGAGCCCGCAGCGCCTCGCCCGCCTCGACGATGCGGTCGGGTCCGGTGCGCGGATCGCGCAGTTCGGCGGCCAGCACCGGCGCGAAGCGGCGGGCCAGCTCCGGCCGCATCGGGTCGGCCACGATCAGGCCCTGGTCGCCGAACAGCGACGAGAGCAGGCGCGCGAAGACGTCGGCGACCGACGTCGCGTCGGTCGTGGCGCGCCGCAGCAGCTCCGCGACCTCCTCCCGGTGCCGGGGCGGCGCGCCCAGCGCATCCAGCTGTCGCGTCAGCGAGGCGTCGTAGCCGTCGCGCCACGCCGTGCGGCCGGAGGGAACGTCGGCCGGGAACGGGAGCTGCACGTGGGTCGGTCGCTCGTTCGCGTCCAGCAGGACGGCGTGATCGATCTCCGCGGCGTCGTGGTCCTGCGACGCCACCCAGAACACCGGCACCACCGGGCGCTCCTCCGTATGCAAGCGTCGCGCCAATTGGATCGCCGTCCACGCCTTCGACAGGGTGAACGCCGGCCCCAGAAGCAGGCCGGCCTGCTGGCCGGTCGTCACGGTGCGGGCGGCCGGATCGCGCAGGCGCTCGATCGCCGCCCGTTGCTGCGGCGCATCGCCGCGCGCCTGAGCCTGCGCCGCCAGCGCGTCGGCCAACCCGTCGGGATCGTCCACGCCCGGCCGGTCCAACGCCGCGTGCACCTCGTCCAGCCCGCGAGCGTAGAACGAGGCGAACTCGCCGGCACGGTAGCGGGCGAGGAACGAACGGGGACCGTCGGTCACGGGGCGAGTCACGCCGGACGGTACACCGCTCCGGTCCGCTGGCGACGTCGTCCAGGTCGCTCGCTCGGCGGCGCCCGCTGCGCTCCGGTCGCGCCGGACCCCCGTGCTATCCTCTTCCGCGTGCCGCACGCCACTTCTCGCCCCCCGGACGACGCTGCCGTGCCACTGCGCGTGGCGTTGCTGCCGACCGAGCTGGCGGCCACGCCGGAACCGGCGCTCGACCTGGTGATCCTGATCGACGTGCTTCGCACCACCACGACGGTGCCGATCCTGTTCGACGGCGGCCTGTCGCGCGTACGGCTGTCGCCCAGCCTGCGGCTCGCGCGGCGCTTGGCGGCCGAGGACGGCGACCTGCTGGTCGGCGAGCGCCGGGGCGTGCCGCCGGAGGGGTTCAACCACGGCAACTCCCCCGCCACGCTGCAGCATCGCGACCTCACCGGCCAAAACGCGACCCTGGTCTCCGAGAACGCTCCCGCGGCGCTGCCGTCGCTGGCGGAAGCGCGCGAGCTGGTGCTGGCCTCGTTCGTCAACGCCGGCGCCGTCGTCCGTCACGCCGCCGATCCCCGTTGGCGCAGGATCGACCTGGTCTGCTGCGGGTTCCGGGGGACGCCGGACCTGGACGATCTGGCCGTGGCGGGCCTGCTGGCCGACCGCCTGCAACGGGTCCGGACCGACCTGGTCGCGGTCGGCGCCACCCGCATGGCGATCGACCTGGTACGCCTCCACGCCGATCCGCTGCCGCTGCTCCTGGCGTCGCGCGCCGGGCGCTACCTGCGGGACCTGGGGCTGGACCGCGACGTCGGCGTCGCCGTGGATCTGGACCGGAGCGACGCCGTACCCCGCATGGGGCCGCCGGAACGGCGCGAGGGCGGCACCGTCTATCCGTTCCTCCCCGCCGCGAGCGATGGACCGGCCTGAGCCGCCGGCGTCCGGGACTGGGCGGGTACGGGTCCTGGGCCATCCGCTCGATCCGCTCACGCGCTCCCAAGCGACGGAACGGGTCCTGGCCCTGGCCTGCGACGACCGCCCGTCGCAGGTGGTGACCCTGAATCCAGAGATCGTGGTACGCGCCCGCCGCGACGCGGCGTTGCGGCGCGCCATCAATGAATGCGACCTGTGCGTCGCCGACGGCGTCGGCGTGCTGTGGGCCGCCGCTCGCGCCGGCCATCGCCTGCCGGAGCGCGTGCCCGGCGTCGAGCTCGCCACGGAGGTGCTGGCCCGCGCCGGATCCGAGCTGCCGACCTTCCTGCTGGGAGGCCGCCCCGACGTGGCGGCGCGGGCCGCCGACGAGGCGCAGCGGCGCTGGGGAACCACCGTCGTCGGCGTGCACGACGGCTACTTCGGCGAGGAGGACGAGGAACGCGTCACGGAGACGGTGCGCGCCAGCGGTGCGCGCTTGGTCCTGGCCGGCCTGGGTGAACGGCAGGAGGCGTTCCTGCACCGCCACCGCGACCGGCTCGGTCCGGCCACCGGCATCGGCGTCGGCGGCACGCTGGACGTGCTGGCGGGCGTGGCCCGGCGCACCCCCGCCTGGACCCGCACGGTGGGGCTGGAGTGGGCCTGGCGCGTGGGCGGCGATCCCCGCCGTTGGCACCGTGCGCCGCGCCTGCTTCACTTCGCGATCTTGACCCTCCGCGATCCGCGTGGCGACGCCGGGTCGACCACGCCGCCCCCACAGCGGCGCTCCTGACCGTGGCGTCGCGCGGGAGGACCGGGCCGCGGCGCCCGAACCGGTCGGCCCGGACGACCGTCAGGCCAGTCCGGAGCGGACCGCGTCCACGAACTGCCGTGCGGTGCGCCCCGAGTAGCCGTTGCCGTCGCGAGCGAACCGGTCGGCGCGCGCCGCCAGGTCGGCGTCGCGCACCTCCTCCCGCTGGGCCAGGTGCGCCACGATCGCCAAGTAGCGACGCCGATCGGCGGACGGGAAGGTGACCAACAGACCGAACCGGTCGGCCAAAGCGAGGCGTTCCTGATGCGTGTCCCACGCGTGCACGTCGTCGTCCAACGGATCGGGCCGGTCCGCATGACGCTCCTGGACCAGGTGCCGGCGGTTGCTGGTCGCCACGATCCGCACGTTGTCGGGCCGCTCGGCCACGCTCCCCTCCAGCAGGGACTTCAGCGCCTGGTACCGCGCGTCCCCCGCATCGAACGCCAGATCGTCGACGAACACCAGGAACCGCTCCGGACGATCGCGCACGGCCGCCACCACCTGCGGCAGGTCCCCTAGCGACGCGGCGGGCAGCTCGACCAGGCGCAGGCCGCGCTCGGCGTACGCCGCCAGCAGGCCACGCACCACCGTCGACTTGCCGCTGCCGCGCGGCCCGTACAGCAGCGCGTGCATGGCCGGTCGGGCATCCAGGAACGCCTCCGTGTTGACGCGCAGCCGCTCGATCTGCTCCGCCAGACCGGTCAGCCCGTCCAGCGCCACCACCGACGGCCGCGCGATGCCGACCAGGGAGCCTCGCTCCCAGGCGAACGCGATGGCGCGACCGAGCGGTCCGCCCCCCACCCGCCCGCGCAGCGCGAGCGCTTCGCCCAGCAGCCAGTCGGCGATCCCCTCCGCCTCGATCCGGGTCGGGGCCTTCGCTCCGCTGGCGCGGCTCCGTAGCTCCGCCGCCCACGCGGCGACCACCCCGTCCGGTTCCCGTGCCAGAGCACGGGCGGACGGAAGCGGGCCGGCAGCAGCGTCCGCTTCGGCGCGCGACAGACCGTGGATCACCGTCGCGACATCGAAGCGCAGCGCGTCGCGCGCCCCCTGCGCCTCGGCGGCGCGAATCCAGGCCAGGTCGCCGCCGTACGCCGCCGCGTCGGCCAGCGCCACCCACGGATCGGCGTGGCCGGCCCGAATCAACTGCCGCAGCACCGTGCTCCACGCGCGCGGTCCGGCCCCGTCGCCAGCTGACGCGTCGGTGGCGAGCCTCCACGCCTCCCACCAGGGAAGATCGTCGGCCAGCACGATCAGCGGCGTGCGCGCCGCGCTCACGCCGGCGCGTCCATCATTGCCCCGACCTGCGGCCGGTCCGCCAGCCAGCGCCGGGCTGCGTCGCGTCCCGCCCGGATCGCTTGCGGCGAACGGTGGAGATCCCACCACCGCACCGGGGGATCGACCGTGAGCAGCTCGGCTCCGGGGGGCGCGACGGGCACGTTGCGGTAGCTGCGCAACGATAGCGACAGCCCCAACGCCAGGCGGCTCCACGGGTTGCGCCCCCGCAGGCGGCCGGTCCGGTGGTGGAGCCAGCGGCCGACCGGTCCGGCGTCCAGCCGGCGCAACCGCCCCAGTGTGGCCGAGCCGCTCAGGTCCAGTCCCGTGTGCACGCCCAGCATCCGCTCCGATCCGAGCGTGCGCAACGCAGCGAACGGGACCGGTTCGACGAATCCGCCGTCGACGTGCCACGATCCCCGAATGCACGGAACGGCGAACAGGCCGGGAAGCGCGCACGATGCGCGCACGGCGTCGATGATCGGTCCCTCGCGGACCACCACGCCGCTACCGTCGGCCAGGTCGGTCACCGCGATCGCCAGCGGAACCTCGGTGTCCTCGAAGCGCGCGCCGAAGAACATCTTTCGGTCCAGCCAGCGGGCCCACCGCTCGCCGTGCACCAGCGCGGCCCGGTGCAGACCGAAGTCCACGCCTTGCGTCCAGATCTCCATGACGTTCAGCTGCCGGGCGATGCGTTCCATCTCGAGCGGGGGCGTTCCGAGCGCGGCCATGGCGGCGATGATCGCACCGAAGCTGGTCCCAGCGTACGCGTTCGGTCGCACGCCGGCCGCCTCGAGCTCCGCCAGCACCCCCACGTGCGCGAGCGCACGCGCCGTGCCGCCCCCCAGCGCGACCCCGAGCCCATCTTCCAGCCCGCCCTCCTGCCACGTCGGTCCCGAACCGTTCACGACGCCATGCTACGCCCTCAGGCGGCGCCGGACCCGGTGGTAGCATGCGCGCGATGGAAGCGATCTACCAGCGGGCCCGCCCCTCCACCTTCGGCGAGGTGGTGGGGCAGGAACACGTGAAGGAGGTGCTCGCCGCCGCGCTCCGGCGCGGTCGGACCGGGCACGCCTACCTGTTCTCCGGCCCGCGCGGGGTGGGCAAGACCACCACCGCGCGCCTGCTGGCGATGGCGCTGAACTGCGAAGCGAGCGATCTGGCCACCCGCCCGTGCGGACGGTGCGGATCGTGCTCGCAGGTGCGCACCGGATCGCACCCCGACGTCACCGAACTGGACGCCGCCAGCCACAACTCGGTCGACGACGTGCGCGAACTGCGCGAACGCGTGCGCCTGGCGTCGCTGGGAGGCGGCGTGCGCGTGTGGATCCTGGACGAGGCCCACATGCTCAGCGGCGCCGCCGCCAACGCGCTGCTCAAGACGCTCGAGGAACCGCCGCCCGGCCTGGTGTTCGTACTGGCCACCACCGAACCGGAGCGCCTCCCCCCCACCGTGCTGTCGCGCTGCCAGCACTTCCGCTTCCGACGCCTGTCGGTCAATGAGATCGCCGGCAAGCTGGCCGGCCTCTGCGAAGCGGCCGACGTGGAGGCGGAGGCCGAGGCGCTCCAGCTGGTCGCCCGCGCCGCGGACGGCGCCATGCGCGACGCCGAATCGCTGCTGGAACGCCTCTGGGCCGACGGCGGGCCGATCCGGCGCCAAGCGGCGGAGGAGGCGCTGGGCCTGCCGCCCCGCGAACGGCTCGAGGCGCTCGCCACCGCCCTGGCCGGCGACGATCTGGGGCCGCTGCTGCAGGGCGCCACCGACCTGTACCGCGACGGCTTCTCGCCGCGCACGGTGGCCGAGCAGTTGGCGCGCCTGCTGCGCGACGCCGTGGTGCACGAGGTCACCGGCGACGACGGCTTCCGCGTGCCGCTGGACCACCGGTCGCTGCTCACGACGCTGCACCAGTTCGACGACGACCTGGACCGCTTCGTGCGGCAGGACGACCTGTACGCCCTGGAGGCCACGCTGATCAAGGCGTCGAACGCCGCGCACGATCGGATTCCGCGCGACCGAGCGCCGCAGGCGGACGCCGCGTTCGACGCGGAGCCCGCTCCTGCCGCCCCGTCCGCTACAGCGGCCGAGGCCGAGAAGCCTTCGCGGTCCGGTCGCGCGCGCGCCGCTCCGTCCGACGCGCCCGCGACGGACGCGCGCGGTCCGCTGCCCGACTTCGATCCGGTGGCACGCGACCGCTCTCCCGCGGGCGACCCCGACCGCGCGACCAGCGAACACGGCAGCCCGGCGGCGCACGCGGCCCGCGCGGCGGTCCGCGGCGCCGCACCGAACGACGCCCCTCCCGACGAGCCGGCCGAGGCGCCGGACGAGGTGTCGGACGAGGTGTCGGACGAGGCCGCCGCCCCACAGGCCCCTCCGGGCGAACGTCGTTCGCTCAGCTGGCATCAGGTCAAGAGCCGGGCCGGCGCGCAGCTCAAGGCGTTCCTGCAGCCGGCCGACGATGCGCTCGAAGGGGACACGCTGGTGCTGCGCTACGGCGAGCGGCATCGCTTCCACTTCCAGCAGTTGAAGGCTCGCTTGGACGACCTGCACGCGCTGGTACGCGAGGTGGGCGGCGACGGCTGGGCATTGCGGGTCGAAGGCCCCGAGGAGACGCTCCGAAAAAAAGCCTGACGGGACGCGGGCCCCGTGCCTCCGTCCCGTCGCCCGAGCAGCCCGCGACGCCCGATGCGGACCCGTCCTCCGCGAGCCTGGGAGCGCGCGAACGGCCCACCCGCGAGGAGCCCCCCGCGACCTGGCAACCGCCGGAGGACGCCGCCACCAGTCCCGAGGACCTCCCGGCCGACCTGTTCGGCGAAGAGGAGGGCGCCGCCTCCGCCGCGCACGAACCTCGACCGATCCACCCCGGCGACGGGGACCACCCACCGGCGCCGAGCGCCCCCGCGCCGATCGACGGAGGGAGCGACCCCGATCCGGCCGAAGCGCCGGCCGCCCAGGACGACCCGGTCGCGATGGTCCAGAGCCTCTTCCCCGGCCGGATCGTCATGATCGAAGCGGACCCGGAGAGCGAGGACGTAGCGAAGGACGACCTGCCGACCGCCGTGCCGGACGACGACGGCGAGCGGCCGGACGTTTCGACGCCCGACGACGGGCCCAGCCAGCACAGCGGGTAGAGTGGCGGCAATGAACATTCAGAAGCTCATGAAGGAAGCGCAACAGGCGCAGAAAAAGATGGCCGACGCCCAAGAGAAGCTGGCCGACGCCACCGTCGAAGGCAGCGCCGGAGGCGGTCTGGTCACCGTCACCGCCAACGGTCAGGGCGACGTGGTCGGCGTGAAGATCGACCCGGGCACCGTCGATCCCGAGGACGTGGAACTGCTCGAGGACCTGGTCGCCGCCGCCGTCTCCGACGCGCAACGCAAGGCCAAGGAGCTGCAGGAGCAGGAGATGGGAAGCGCCATGGGCGGCATGGAGGGCATGGGCGGCATGGGCGGCATGGGCGGACTCCCGTTCTGAACCTTCGGCCGCGACGGTGAGTTTTCCACCCGCCCTCGATCGCCTGATCCGCGAACTCGGACGCCTGCCCGGCATCGGCCCGAAGAGCGCACAGCGCCTGGCGTTCCACCTCTTCCAGAAGCCTGCCGACGAGGTCGACGCCCTGGCCGAAGCGATCCGCACCGCCAAGGCGTCGCTGGACCGGTGCCCGATCTGCTTCGGGGTGATGAGCCGCGACGCCGAGGCGTGCCACGTCTGTTCCGACGCGTCGCGCGACGCCGGCCTGGTGTGCGTGGTCGAGCAACCGGCCGACCTGCTGGCGATCGAACGGTCCGGCGAGTTCCGCGGCCGCTACCACGTGCTTCACGGGGCGCTGTCGCCGATGCACGGCGTGGGTCCCGACCAGCTCACCGTCTCCGCGCTGCTCGGTCGCCTGGAGGCGACCGAAGCGTCGGAGGTAATCCTGGCCACCTCGACCACCGTCGAGGGCGAAGCGACCGCCATGTACCTGGCGCGGGCCCTGAGCGAACGGCAGGTACCGGTCTCCCGCATCGCCTACGGCCTGCCGGTGGGCGGGGACCTGGAGTACGCGGACGAGGTCACCCTCGGTCGCGCCATCTCGCACCGCCGACGCCTCTGACGCGAACCCACGCCACCACGTACGCCACCACTTGACAGCCGGACGGCCGCTTCTATAATGCGGCGCGAACCGGAAGGGACGGCATGACCACCGAAACGAAAGCGCGCGGGTCGAAACGACTCGTGATCGTCGAATCGCCCACGAAAGCGAACACCATCCGCCGCTACCTGCCCGCCGGGTACGAGGTGATGGCCAGCATGGGGCACGTCCGCGACCTGCCCTCCTCGGCCGACGACATTCCCGATCGCTTCCGCGGCCAGGCCTGGGCCCGGCTGGGCATGAAGGTCGACGAGGACTTCGAACCGCTCTACGTCGTCACCAAGCCGAAGGTCGTGCGCGAGCTCAAGCAGGCGATGAAGAGCGTCGGCGAGTTGGTGATCGCCACGGACGAGGACCGCGAGGGCGAGTCGATCGGCTGGCACCTGCTCGAGGTCCTGAACCCCAAGATCCCGGTCAAGCGGATGGTGTTCCACGAGATCACCGAGGACGCGATCCGGCGCGCCCTGACGGAGACCCGCGACATCGATCGCAACCTGGTCGATGCGCAGGAGACCCGGCGGCTGCTGGACCGGCTGGTGGGCTACACCATCAGCCCGCTGCTGTGGCGCAAGATCGCGCCGCGCCTGTCGGCCGGTCGCGTGCAGTCGGTCGCCGTGCGCATACTGGTGCAGCGCGAGAAGGAGCGGTTGGCGTTCGTGCCAGCCGCCTACTGGGGCCTGGACGCGCAGCTTGCGCCGCGCGACGCCGGCGAGGACATTCGCCCGTTCGGGGCGACGCTCACGCACCTGGACGGCGTGCGCCTGGCGGCCGGCAAGGACTTCGATCCGGACAGCGGTCGGCTCAAGGAGGGCCTGACGCCGGGCCGGGACCTGGTCCTGCTGGACGAGGAGCGCGCTCGCACGCTGGAGGCGGCCGCGCAGCAGGCCGACCTGCGGGTCGCCGCCATCGAGACGAAGGACCAGACCCGCAGCCCCTCGGCGCCGTTCACCACCTCGACCTTGCAGCAGGAATCCAGCCGCAAGCTGGGCCTCAGCGCCCGCGACACCATGCGGGTCGCGCAGGGGTTGTACGAGCGCGGCCTGATCACCTACATGCGGACCGACTCCACGAATCTGTCCGGCGAGGCGGTCGGTGCGGCACGCCGCCGGGTCGAGGACCTGTACGGCAGCGACTACCTGTTCGAGCGGGTCCGCCAGTACAAGGGCAAGAGCCGCAACGCGCAGGAGGCGCACGAGGCGATCCGTCCCTCGGGCACGCAGATGCGGACCGCCAAGGAGCTGTCGCTCAGCGGACGCGACCTGCAGCTGTACGACCTGATCTGGAAGCGCACCGTCGCCACCCAGATGGCGGAGGCGAAGTTGCGGTTCGTGACCGCCCGGATCGAGACGCGCGCCGGCGAGGCGGACCTGACCTTCCGCGCCAGCGGCCGCACCGTCACGTTCCCCGGCTTCTTCCGGGCGTACGTCGAGGGCAGCGACGATCCGGACGGCGCGCTCGACGATCGCGACCAGCCCCTGCCGCCGCTGTCGGAGGACGACCTCCTGGCCGCTCGCTCGCTGGAAGCCTCCGGCCACGAGACCCGGCCGCCCGCCCGCTTCACCGAGGCGTCGCTGGTGAAGATCCTGGAGCAGGAAGGGATCGGGCGCCCCAGCACCTACGCCAGCATCATCGACACCATCGTGAACCGCGGCTACGTGCGCAAGAACGGCAGCCAGCTGGTGCCGACCTTCACGGCGTTCGCCACCAACAACCTGCTGGAGCACCAGTTCGAACGGTTGGTCGACACCGAGTTCACCGCCGCCATGGAGGACCAGCTGGACCGCATCGCGGCCGGCACGCTGCAGGCGATCCCCTACCTGCGCGGATTCTACGGCGGCGACGCCGGCATCGAGGCGCGCGTCGCCGAGGGTCTGGACGGGATCGATCCGAAGGAGATCAGCACCGTCCGCGCGCGCAAGTGGGAGCCGTACCTGGTGCGGGTCGGTCGCTACGGACCGTACGTCGAGGCGCAGGTCGACGGCGAGCGCGTCACGACGTCGCTGCCCGCCGAGTGGGCACCGGGCGACGTGTCGCACGAGATGCTGGACGAGCTGATCCAACGCGAGGTGCAGGGCGACCTGCCGGTCGGCGAGGCCGAGGACGGCACGCCGATGCTGCTCAAGAACGGACCGTACGGACCGTACCTGCAGCTGGGTCCCAACGAGCAGGAGGGGCGACCGAAGCGGGTGTCGTTGCCGCCCGGCGTGGAACCGAGCCAGGTGGACGAGGTCCTGGCGCGGCGCCTGCTGGACCTGCCGCGCGAGATCGGCACCCACCCGGACACGGAGAAGAAGGAGAAGAAGGTCGAGGCCGGCATCGGTCGCTACGGCCCGTACGTCAAGCACGGCGGCACCTACGCCTCGCTCACCGAGGGGGACGACGTGCTCGAGGTCGGCCTGGAGCGCGCGCTGGAGCTGCTGGCCGCCAAGAAGTCGCGCGGTCGGCGCGAACCGCTTCGGACCGTCGGTACGCATCCCGAGAGCGGCGACCCGATCGAGCTGCACGACGGCCGGTTCGGTCCGTACGTCAAGCACGGCAAGACCAACGCGTCGCTCCGCAAGGACCAGGATCCCGGCGCGGTGACGTTGGAGGAGGCGCTGGCGCTGCTGGAGGCGCGCGAAGAGCGGCAGAAGAGCCAGAAGGGCTCGGGTCGCAAGACCGGCGCCAAGAAGGCCGGCACCAAGAAGGCCGCTTCCAAGAAGGCCGGCGCCAAGACGAGCAGCGCGAAGAAGAGCAGCGCGAGGAAGGAAGCGAAGAAGCCGGCGCGGCCGAAGGCCACCCCCGCCGATCTGGAGCCGTTCCTCGACCAACTGGACGCGCCCGACCGCGAGGTGGTGATCCGCACCGAGGGGATGGCGGGGCACGACGCCACCGACCCGGACCGGGTGGCGACGGAGCTCGGCCTGGACGCGGAGCAGTTGGCGGCACGTCGCAAGCGCGCCCTGTTCAAGCTGCGCATGGCGTTCGGACGCGCCCGAACCGACTGAGGGCCGGGGGCCGCTCGGCTACCATGCGGACGTGAGCCGAAGCCGCTACCGCGTCCGCTCGGGGATCGTCGTGCGCCGCACGCCGCTGCCGTCGGGCGACGTGGTCGTGACGCTGCTGTCCGACGACGGCAAGTGGCGCGCCGTGGTCCGCAAAGGCCGCCGCCTGGGCGGCAATCCGGGCCGGCTGTCGTTGTTCCACGACGTCGAGGTGCAGGCGTACCAGCGGCGCGACGACGACCTGGCGGTGGTGACGCAGGTGCGTCTGGCCGGGGCGCTGTCGCGCCTGGCCGATCCGAGCGTCTATCCGTTCGCGCACCTGCTGGCCGAGCTCGCCGAACGCCTGTCGGTGGACGGGCAGGGACTGGAGCCGCTGCACGCCTGGCTGGCGAGCGGCCTGCGCGGGCTGGACCGCGATCCCGATCCGGAACGCGTAGCGCTGATCCACGCCTGGATGCTGTTGCGCGTGGCCGGTCTCGCGCCCGACCTGAGCGCGGCCGAACGGAACGCAGCCGATTCGGGGGACGCCGACCCGGGGGACGCCGATCTCGAGCGTCCTCCCGAGGCCCCGCTCCGATTCGACGTCGCCGGCGGACGGGTGGCGCGAGGCGGCGCGGGCACGGTGCTCTCCCCCGCCGTGTGGAGCGGCTTCCGGCTGTTGGCCGCCGGCCGCCCCCGGGACGCCCTGAACGACGCCATCGACGACCGGCCGTCCCAGTGGCGCATGCTGGCTCGCTACGTGGCGTGGCACGTGGCCGACCTCCGCAGCCTGGAGGCGCTGACGCCCGGCGCGACCGCCGACGCAGCGGGCGGACCGGATCGCGACGCGCCCCTGCCGGCTCCGCCGATCGGGATGGAGCGATGATCGACCTGGTCGCCGCCTTCGCGGCGGGCTACTTCGTGGGCGCCCTGCCGTTCGCCTACTGGCTTGCGAAGCTCCGCGGGCACGACATCTTCGCGGTCGGCAGCGGCAACATGGGCGCCATGAACAGTGCCCGCCACGTGGGCAAGGCCGTGGGCGTGGCCGTGCTCCTGCTGGACCTCGCCAAGGGCGCTACCGCCGCCGTGGTGGGCGGCTGGATGGCGGGGCAGGCGGGCAGCGATCCGCTCGCGGCGACGCTGGCGGCCGGGATGGGGGCGGTGGTGGGCCACGCCTGGTCGGCGTACGTCCGCTTCCGTGGCGGCAAGGCGCTCGCCACCATGCTGGGCGCGATCCTGGTGGTCTCCCCCTGGGTCGGTGGGTACGCCCTGGCGACCCTGATCGCCCTGTTGCTGCTCACGCGGCGCGCGCAGCTGGCGGCGATCGTGACGCTGCTGCTCTACCCGTTCCTGACGGTGACGGTCCTGCTGCGCCACGGTTGGACGCAGGAGCACGCCTTCGCCGTGGGAACCGCGGCGGGCCTGGCCGCGATCGTGTCGCTCGTGAAGCACCTGCGCTCGCCCTCGTCGCCTGCGGGCGACGATCGACCGCGACCGGCAGATCCCGGGCCGTGACGCCGCCGCGTCACTGCCAGCGCTCCCAGCCCGGGAGCGTCTCTCCCGTCCACCAGGCGCGCAGTTCGCCCACCAGGTAGAGGCTGCCCGCCACCAGCACCGGGGCGCCGTCGGTCGCCCAGGCGCGAGCGGCCCGCACCGCTTCGCGCGGATCGTCGTGGTGCGACGCGACCGCCAGTCCCGCTTCCGCCGCCCGCGCTGCCAGGCGGTCGGGCGGTTCGGCGCGGGGACTGGTCCGGGCGCGCGTGACGAAGGTGGTCCCGACTACGGGGGCCAGCGCGGCCGCGATTCCTTCGACGTCCTTGTCCTGCGATGCGCCCAGCACCAGCGTCGGCCGCCACGCCAGCGCCACCAGCACCTGCGCCAGCGCAGCGGCGGCGGCCGGGTTGTGCGCTCCGTCGAACCAGAGCGGCTCCCCCCGGGTCGGTGCCGTGCGGCCGAGGACGCGTTCGAACCGGCCCGGCCAGCGCGCGGCGGCGGTACCCGCGACGACCGAAGCGTCGCTGGCGCCCAGGTCCGCCGCCAGGCAGGCGGCCAGCGCAGCGTTGTGCGCCGCGGCTGGTCCGACCATGGGGGTGCGAAGCGACAGCGTGCGTCCGTCCCGGTGGGTGAGCGCGAAGGAGGTGCCGTCGCTCGCGACGAATGCGATGCGGACCGTCGCGTCGGCGGCGGATCGCGCCGGGCCGGGACCGTCTTCGCCCGGCGCTGCGCGAGCCCCGACGCGGAGCGGGGTGCCCAGGTCGGCCGCGTGACTCCGCAACGCATCGAGGGCGACGCCCTCGGCGCTGCTCCAGGCGGGGCGGCCGGGACGCAGCACGCCCGCCTTCTCGCGGGCGATGCTCGCGAGATCGGAGCCCAGCACCTCGGCGTGATCGAGCGCGATCTGCGCGACGGCGGAGGCGACCGGATCGAGCGCGTTGGTAGCGTCCAGGCGGCCGCCCATGCCGACCTCCATCACCGCCGTGCTCGCTCCGGCGCGCGCGAAATACAGGCACGCCATCGCCACCAGCACCTCGAAGAAGGTGGCGCCGACCGCGTCGGCGTGCGGCAGAACCTCGGCGGCGAGGCGTTCGACGGCATCGTCGTCGGCGTCGCGGTCGCCGACCCGGAACCGCTCGCCCGGCCGCGTCAGGTGGGGACTGACGAAGCGGGCGACGGTTCCCCCGTCGCGCTGCAGGATCTCGTGCAGGACGGCGGAGGTGCTGCCCTTGCCGTTGGTGCCGGCGATCAGGATCGAGGCGAACTCCCGCTGCGGATCGTCCAGCCGCGCGAGCAGCGCCCGCGTGACGTCCAGGCCCGGACGGGCGCCGAACCGTTGCCGGTCGAACAGACGCCGCGTGGCGGACGGCTCGCTGCCCCCTCCGGGCTGCAGGGACTCGCGCAACGCGGTCACGTGCCCCGGTCGATCCGGCGCAGGACCTCCGCCCAGGCGTCGCCGCCCGGCCGGTCGTGCCGCGCGACCAGGTCGGCGACGCACTCGGAGCCGCCCGCGGCACGGATCATGGCGGCCCCGTAGGCGCCGTGGTGCGCCGCCAGCTGCACGGCGCCCGCCAGGCCCGAGCGCTCCGGTTCGGGCGCGGGCGGCGGGGTGCGGAGCAGGTGCACCGCGATCCGTTCGCTCAGGCGGTAGCGCCGCCGGCACTTGCCCAGGTCGTGCAGCAGC
>JBBDSD010000452.1:0-2377 GCA_040905065.1 Trueperaceae bacterium
GATGGAGTTCCCCGTCGACCCCGAGAAGTTCACCCGCATCGCGGTGCAGACCAGCAAGCAGATGATCACCCAGAAGATCCGCGAGGCGGAGCGGGCCCTGGTGTACGAGGAGTACAAGGACCGCGCCGGCGAGATCATCACCGGGGTGGTCAGCCGCGTCGACAACAAGCGCAACGTGTTCGTCGACCTCGGTCGCGGCGAAGCGATCATGCCGCCCCGCGAACAGATCCAGGGCGAACGCTACATGGTCGGCATGCGCATCAAGGTGTACGTCGCCAGCGTCGAACTGGGCACCCGCGGCCCCAGCATCCTGGTCTCCCGCGCCGCCGGCGAGCTGCTGAGCTATCTGATGCGTCAGGAGATCCCCGAGGTCGGCGACGGCACCGTCGAGATCAAGTCGGTCGCCCGCGAGGCCGGCGCCCGCAGCAAGGTGGCGGTCGCCAGCAACAGTCCCAACGTCGATCCGATCGGCGCCTGCATCGGGCACCGCGGCAGCCGCATCCAGGCGGTCACCGGCGAACTGCAGCGCGAACGGGTCGACATCATCCTCTGGGACCCGAACCCGCGCGAGTTCATCCGCAACGCGCTCTCCCCCGCCAAGGTCGGCACCATCGAGCTGGACAATGATGAGATGTCCGCGCGGGTGCTGGTGCCCGAGGATCAGCTGAGCCTGGCGATCGGCAAGGGCGGGCAGAACGTGCGGCTGGCCGTGAAGCTGAGCGGGTACAAGATCGACCTGGAGGCGTCGACCACCACCAGCGACCTGGACGCCGCCATGCAGGCGGCCGCCACGCGGATGGAGGACCCGTACGCCCCGCAGGCCGGCTCGCGCGCCAAGTTCGACGCCCTGTTCGGCTCCACCGCCAAACCGGAGGAGACGAAGGCCGACCCGGACGAAGTGGACGCGGTATTGGCCGGCGAGGATCCGACCGTCACCGACGAGGACGTGCTGGACGCGGCCGCGGAAGAGGCGGTCCCCGAGCCCGATCCGGACGCCCTGGCCGAAGACATCCTGGACGACGCCGACGTCCAGGAAGACGACGTGCCCGAACATGGGCTGGCGGACGAGGAACGGACGCGGTCCTGACCGTGACGCCGCGCACCCGGCACGTTCCGATGCGGCGTTGCGTACGCTGCCGCACCACGGCCCCCAAGGCCGAGTTGGTGCGCTTCGTACGCGACGCCGAAGGAACCTGGCGCCTCGACCCGAGCGGCAAGACCGCCGGGCGCGGGGCGTGGCTCTGCCCGGCGTGCGCGGCCCGGGCGAACGAACGCGACCTCAAGCGTGCCTTCCGCACGTCGGCCACCACGGTGGTGGCCGATCTGGATGCGCACCTGACCGAACGACGCCCCGCACGGGAGGGATGAATGAGTCAGAAAGTCCGGATCTACCAACTCGCGAAGGACCTGGTCGTCGAAACGAAGCAGCTGCTGCGGATCCTCGACGACATGGGGGTCGAGTACAAGTCCCACAGCAGTACCCTCGACGCCGACACCGCCGGCGCCGTCCGCCAACTGATCGAGGACGACCGCGCCCAGAAGGTCAAGGCCGGCAAGGAGCAGGAGGCCGAAGCGGAAGCGGCCAAGGCCGCCGCCGCGGAGAAGAAGGCCGCCGACGCCGCCGAAGCGGAGAAGGCCGACAAGGCCGCCCGCAAGGCGGAGGCGAAGGAGAAGCAGGCGCCGCTGCGTGCCCCCGTCGTGACCGTGATGGGGCACGTCGATCACGGCAAGACCAGCCTGCTGGACTACATCCGCAAGACCCGCGTCGCCGCCAAGGAGGCGGGCGGCATCACGCAGCACATCGGCGCCTACGTGGCCGACACGGCGCACGGCCCGATCACCTTCCTGGACACGCCCGGGCACGAGGCGTTCACCGCCATCCGCCAGCGCGGCGCCAGCGCCACCGACATCGCCATCATCGTGGTCGCGGCCGACGACAGCATCATGCCGCAGACGCGCGAAGCGATCGCGCACGCCAAGGCGGCCGGCGTGCCGATCATCGTGGCGATCAACAAGGTCGACCTGCCGCAAGCCGATCCGGACAAGGTGATGCGGGACCTGATGCAGGTCGAGCTGATCCCCGAATCGTTCGGCGGCGACACCATCACGGTGAAGATCAGCGCCGAGACCGGCGAAGGCATCCCCGACCTGCTCGAGATGATCGCCCTGGTCGCCGAGGTCGAGGACCTGCGCGCCGACCCCGACGGCCTGGCGCGGGGCGTGGTGATCGAGTCGATCCTGGACAAGCAGGCCGGCGTGCTGGCCACGGTGCTGGTGCAGGAAGGGACCCTGCGCGTGGCCGACTACGTCGTGAGCGGCGAAGCGTGGGCCAAGATCCGGCGCCTGACCGACCACACCGCCAAAATGATCAAGACCG
>JBBDSD010000453.1:0-14538 GCA_040905065.1 Trueperaceae bacterium
CGACGGCGACGGCGCCGGCCGCGACGCGCGGTCGCAGTCCGACCGTCAACGCCGCGGCCGCCGCCGCCAGGACGCCCATCACGGCGAACAGCGCCGGCTCGGGGAGCGGCGTCACCCAGGCCAAGCCTTCGTACGGCGCGTTCCAGAGGGGTTCGACCCAGTAGCGTCGGACCCAGTCGTAGCGCAGGTAGCGCGCGACCTCCCAGAGCAGCGTGGCGCCGAAGGCGATGCGGAACGCCGCCAGCGAGGCGGCGGGTACCGGATCGAAGGCGCGGCGGACGACGGAACGCGGCACGTCCGGAGCGTACGCCGGGGCGGTGAACCGAACCTGAACGCGGCGCGCGCCCGGCACCCCCGGCTACTCGAGGTAGGTGTAGCCGACCAGTTCGTGTTCGTACAGTTCGCGCAGGTCGGCTTCGTCCTCTTCGGTCAGGACCGTACCGTGCGCCTTCGCTTCGGCGATCTCCTGGTCCAGCCAGCCCAGCAGCGCGTCGGTGCGGTAGCCCATGTTCTCGATCACGCGACGCGCCTTCTGTCCGCCCACGAACCGCTCGACCACGATCGCGCCGTCCGGCCCCAGCCGGACGTGCGCCTCGTTCACGCGGCCGAACAGGTTGTGCGCGTTCGCCAGCACGTCCTGGTAGGCGCCGGTCAGGAAGAGGCCCAGCAGGTACGGCTGGCCGTCACGCAGGTCGTGCACCGGGAGCGTCCGCGCCACGTCGCGCAGGTCGATGAACTTGCTGATCTTGCCGTCGCTGTCGCAACTGATGTCGGCCACCGTGGCGCGACGGGTGGGACGCTCGTTCAGGCGGTGCAGCGGCGCGATCGGGAACAGTTGCTGGATCGCCCAGTGATCGGGCAGCGTCTGGAACAGGCTGAAGTTGGCCACGTAGGTGTCCGCCAGCCAGCCGTCCAGGTCCTCCAGCTCTTCTGGGACGTAGTCCAGCCCGGAGATGACCTTGGCGACGCGGGAGAGGATCCGGTTGTAGAGCCGCTCGACGTGGGCGCGCTCGACCAGGCTCAGGTAGCCGAGGTCGAACAGCTGGTGCATGGTGTCCTTGTTCGACACCGCCTCGTAGTACACCTGCCGGTAGGTCTTGACGGTCACGCCGTCCAGCAGCTCCTCCATGTCGCCGACCAGCGAGTTCGGTTCGGGGGGCAGCGGGGGAAGCTCGACCGGATCCCGCGTCCTTCCGATGGCGTCGATCACCGGCACCACCGCGACCGCATGGTGGGCGGTGAGAGCGCGACCGGACTCGGTGACCAGGACCGGGTGGGCCACCTCGGCCTGGTCGCACGCTTCGGCCACGGTGTAGACCAGCGCCTCGGCGTAGGTGCGCAACCCGTAGTTCGCCGAGGCGGCGAAGGTGGTCTTCGAGCCGTCGTAGTCCACCGCCAGGCCGCCGCCCAGGTTCAGGTACCTGGGGCAGGTGCCCAGTTCGCACAGTTCGACGTAGGTTTGGGCCGCTTCGCGCACGGCGACGCGGATCTTGCGGATGTCGGTGATCTGGCTGCCGACGTGCGCGTGCAGCATGGCCAGGCAGCCCTCGCGCCCGTCGGCCTTCAGGCGCTCGGCCACCGCCAGCAGTTCGCCGCTGGTCAGGCCGAACTTGGCGTCGTCCCCGCCGGACGACTCCCAGGCGCCGCTTCCGCGCGCGTGGATCTTGTAGCGCAGGCCGATCGCGGGTTCGACCCCGAGCTCGTCGGCGATGCGGAGCACCCGGTCCAGCTCGCCGAACTTCTCGAGCGTGATGGTGACGTTCTTGCCCAGCTTGCGGCCCCACAGCGCCAATCGCACGAAATCGTCGTCCTTGAACCCGTTGCACTGGATCAGCGCGTCCGGGTGCGTGTCCTGCACCAGGATCAGCGCCAGTTCCGCCTTGCTGCCCGCCTCCAGACCGGTCCGCCAGGGCGCGCCCGCCTCGGCCAGCGTCTCGACCACCACGCGGCGTTGGTTCACCTTGATCGGGTAGACGCCCTGGTAGCGACCGCGGTAGCCCGCCTCCTCCATCGCGCTCTCGAACGCGCCGTTCACCCGGGCGAGGCGGTCCTCGAGAATCTGCGGGAAGCGGACGATCATCGGCAAGCGCCGGCCGCTCGCCTCCAAGCGCGCGACGATCATGGGCAGCGACGCATGGACGTCGCCGATGCGGACGTGCATGTCGCCGTCGTCGCCGACCTCGAAGTATCCGGCGGCCCAGGTGTCGACGCCGTACAGGTCGTTCGCGTCGGCAGCGGTCAGGGCGGTGTCGTAGGGGGGACGTTGGGCCACTCCGCACCTCGTGGGCGGGCGCGACGAACGGGCGTGCCGCGCGGGCTGGGAGGTTGGCCGCTATCCGGTGCGGGCGGGGCGGGGGGTCACCGTAGCACGGTGGGACGGGGCCGGCGCCGGCCTCTCTGCTAGCATGCGCAAACGACGAAGGAGTGCCCGTGACCGAGGACCGAACCACGCCCCGTGCCCTGGGGTACCGCATGCCCGCCGAACGGCACCCGCACGCCGCCACCTGGACCGGCTGGCCGCAGGACGACGCGCTCTGGGAGGGCCAACTCGAAGCGGTGCGCCGCGAGATGACCGCGTTGGTCGCGACGCTGGCCCGCTTCGAGCCGGTGATGGTGCTGGTGCCCAGCAATGATGCCGAGAGCGACGCCCGCGCGCGACTGCGATCGGCGGGCGCTCCGGCGGGTCGGATCACCTTCGTGCCGGTCGTCCTGAACGACGTGTGGCTGCGCGACGCCGGTCCCCTGTTCGTGGTCGGTTCGGACGGCCGCCTCGCGATCACCGACTGGCGCTTCGACGGCTGGGGCGGAAAGTACGCGTCGGACCTGGACGACCGGGTGCCGGAACGGATCGCGGAGCGTCAGGGGGTGCGGCGCTTCCGGTTCGACACGGTGCTCGAAGGAGGCGCGATCGAGATGGGCGACGACGGTACCGTCCTCACCACCCGCAGTTGCCTCCTGGACGGCGTCCGCAATCCGGACCTGACGGAGGCCGACTACGAAGGCGTCCTTCGCGAGGGCCTGGGCGCGACGCGCGTGGTCTGGCTGCACGGCGGCCTGGTGAGTGATCACACCGACGGGCACGTCGACACGGTGGCCCGCTGGGCGGGGACGGACGGCATCGTCTGCGTCGTCCCCGACGACGATGATCAGGCCAATCACGAGACGTTGCACGCCAACCTCGAGCAGCTGCGCGCCCTGCGCCGCGTCGACGGCGAGCCGTACCGCATCGTGCCGCTGCCGCTTCCCGCCGACCGGTCGAAACGGGGCGGCGTGCGGCCTGCCCGGAGCTACGCCAACTTCTGCCTGGTGAACGGCGGCATGATCGTTCCGACCTACGACGATCCGCGCGACGAAGAGGCGCTCGCCATCCTGCGCGACGCCTTCCCCGAGCGGGAGGTGGTCGGCCTGCCGGCGACGGCGCTAGTCACCGGCGGCGGGGCGTTCCACTGCGTCACCCAGCATCAACCGGAAGGAGGGATCCCGTCGTGAGCCACGACGAGCGCGTGCGCCTGGCCGTGGTGCAGATGGCGTGCAGCCCTGAGCTGAGCGACAACCTCGCGCGGGCGGAACGGTGGGTCCGCCAGGCCGCGGCAGACGGTGCGCAGGTGGTCCTGCTGCAAGAGTTGTTCGAGAGCCTGTACTTCCCGCAGCTCGAACGCGAAGAGTTGTTAGCGCTCGCCCACGAGCGCGACGGCCACCCGTTCGTCGATCGCTTCGCGGCGCTGGCCGCGGAACTGGGCGTGGTGCTGCCGATCAGCTTCTTCGAGCGGGCCAACCAGGCGCACTTCAACAGCCTGGCGATGATCGACGCCGACGGCACCGTGCTGGGCGTCTACCGCAAGAGCCACATCCCCGACGGCCCGGGCTACGAGGAGAAGTACTACTTCATCCCGGGCGACACCGGCTTCCGGACCTGGACCACCCGCTTCGGTCGCATCGGGGTCGGCATCTGCTGGGACCAGTGGTTTCCCGAGGCTGCGCGCGCGATGGCGCTGCAGGGGGCCGATCTGCTGCTGTACCCGACCGCGATCGGTAGCGAGCCGGAGGCGACGGGCGGCATGGACACGCGCGACATGTGGCGCCGCGTGATGATCGGCCACGCCGCCGCCAACTGCACCTACCTGGCGGCCGCGAACCGCGTCGGGACCGAGGGCGAGGCGACCTTCTACGGCGGGTCGTTCATCGCGGGTCCGGACGGCGCCCTGCTCGCCGAAGCGGACGCCGCCTCGGAGGGGATCGTGCACGCCGACCTGGACCTGGCGTGGGCGCGGGCGTTCCGTGCCGGATTCGGGTTCTTCCGCGACCGGCGCCCCGATCTGTACGGGGTGCTCGCCACGTTGGACGGCCGACCTGATTCGCGCCGTTCCGACTAGCGCCTCAGCGTCCCCCTTCGCCCTGGCGGCGTCGTTCGCGTTTCGAGGCCTTCTCGGCGAAGTCGCGGGCGAACAGTTTGATGTCGCCGGCAATCTCGGCGTCGCCGTTGGCGCGACCGTAGGTGTCGGCCATGGTGAGCAGCGTCTGGAAGAAGAAGTCGTTCATGTCCTCGATGGTCATGTTCTGCGTCCACAGGTCGATCCGCATCGCGTTGCGGGCGTGCGCGTCCCAGAGGGCGAGCAGCATCGCTTCCGCGCGTTGCTCCTCGGGTTCGGGCGCGTCGTCGGCCTGCCAACGAATGCCGGTCACCCCGTCGTCGCTGCTGCTCACGCGCAGGCGGATGTCGCTGGTACGTTCGCTCATGCCGGCATGCTACCCGTCCGCCCGAAGACGCAGGTAGGTCCGGCGAGCGGAGCCGCTGCGGTATCGTCCCGCGAAGGAGCGTGCGCATGAAGGGACTGATCCTCGCCGCAGGCCTGGGGACGCGCTTGCGTCCGATCACCAGTCTGCGACCGAAACCCACCATCTCCGTCGCCAACCGACCGCTGATCCACTACGCCGTCGACGATCTGCTGGACGCCAATGTGTTCGACATCGGCGTGGTGGTGAGCCCGGACACCGAGGACGCGCTGCGCCGGACGTTGGCCGCGTACGACGACCGCGCGAGCTTCACCTACGTCGTGCAGGACCCCCCCGAGGGGCTGGCCCACGCCGTGAAGGTGTCGCGCGACTTCCTGGGACGCGACCCGTTCGTGATGTACCTGTCCGACAATCTGTTCGAGCACGGGATCCGCTCGTTCGTCGACGCCTTCGATCCCGACGCAGGCGTGAACGCCGTGCTGGCTCTGGTTCCGGTCGAGGACCCGCGTGCGTTCGGGGTGGCGAAGGTCGAGAACGGCCGCATCACCGCCCTGATCGAGAAGCCGACCGATCCACCCTCGAACCTTGCGGTCGCCGGCGTGTACGTGTTCGACGCCTCGATCCACGACGCGATCGAGGGACTGCCGCGCGGCGCCAAGGACGAGTACCAGATCACCGACGCCGTCGTGCGCCTGATCGAGCGGGGCGGCACCGTGGTCCCGGTCCAGGTCACCGGATCGTGGAAGGATACCGGCAATCCGGAGGACATCCTGGATGCCAACCGTCTCGAACTGTCGCGCCTGCGCCGCGACGTGCGCGGCACGGTCGAGAACGCCGAGCTGGTCGGCGAGGTCGTGGTCGAGGCCGGTGCCGTGATCCGCGACGCCACGGTGGTAGGGCCGGCGCTGATTGGGGCGGACGGCCTGGTCCAGGACGCGTACGTGGGTCCGTTCACCTCGCTGGCCGCCGGCGTGCAGATCAAGGACGCCGAGATCGAGTACGCCGTCGTGGGCGCCGGCAGCCGGATCGAAGGCGTAGCCACGCGGATCCAGGCGAGCCTGATCGGCGAGGAGGTCGAGATCGTCGCGTCCTCGCAGCGTCCGGCCACGCACCGCCTGACGGTCGGCGACAAGAGCCGGATCGAGCTGGCCGAGACCTGATCCTCGGCGCGACCCGCCTACGAATCCAACGACGCGCCCACCGTCCCTGACGACGGTGGGCGCGTGCGCTCGTGGGGGAGCGCCGGGGGAGGGGGCCGTAGTCCCGGTGCCATGCCCGGAGTCATTTTACACATGCGCGCTGTCACGTTAATCGATTACAACATGCAGTTTTTCTTTGCTTCGCTTCGTTTTATACGTTCTACATTCGCACGCTGTAATGCATCCAGTTACCTACTTCCCTCTTGCGCCTTGACAGCCAGCACGGACGGACGTAGTTTGGGGCGTTCGGTCGTCGCCCTCCGGCGCGACCGCCAACGGGAGGTCGCCATGACGATGCATCACCCGAACGCCCCGCACCAGCGCCTACGCGGCGCCCTCGCCCTCGCTCGCACCGTGGCCCTGCTCGCACTGAGCAGCGTCGCCTTGGGGCAGGATCCCGCCGGAGGCGAGGTCGCTTTCGCGCTGGACACCTTCGCGCTGCTGCTGTGCGCGCTGCTGGTCGCCCTGATGCAGCCCGGCTTCGCCCTGCTCGAAGCGGGCCTCCACGCCAGCCGCAACGTGGTCAACATCTTCATGAAGAACATCGCCGACTTCGCCATCGCCGGCCTGGCCTACTGGGCGATCGGGTTCTCCCTCATGTACGGCGCGCCGTTCCTGCTGCAGGGCTACGTGCCCGACATCAACGTGCCGGGGCCCGCCGACCTGATCTTCCAGATGGTCTTCGCCGCCACCGCAGCCACGATCGTGTCCGGCGCGGTCGGCGGTCGGATGCGCTTCGGGGCGTACCTGATCTTCTCGTTCGTGATGACGGCGCTGATCTATCCGCTGCTCGGATCGTGGCAGTGGGGCGGGGGATGGCTCTCCGACCTGGGCTTCGCCGACTTCGCCGGCTCGTCCGTGGTCCACGCGGTCGGGGGCTTCGCCGCGCTGGGTGCGATCCTCGCCATCGGTCCACGCCTCGGAAAGTACGTGGCGGGACGCTCCGTCGCCATGCCCGGTCACAACCTGGCGTTCGCCGGCCTGGGCGCGTTCCTGCTCTGGATCGGCTGGTTCGGCTTCAACGGCGGATCGCAACTGGCGTTCTCCAGCGGGGCCGACGCCGAGGCGATCGCCACCATCTTCCTGAACACCAACCTCGCGGCCGCCGCGGGCGGCCTGTCGGCGCTGTTCGTCTCCTGGTTGGCGTTCGGGCGGCCCGAGGCCTCGATGACCATCAACGGCGTGCTGGGAGGCCTGGTGTCGATCACCGCAGGACCGGACGTGATCCACGGCCTCTGGGCCGTCCTCGCCGGCACCATCGGCGGCGCGCTGGTGGTCGGCAGCGTGATCGTGCTGGACCGGGCCCGGATCGACGATCCGGTCGGCGCCGTCAGCGTCCACGGCATCGCCGGCGTGTGGGGCACCCTGGCGGTCGCGCTCTTCGGCGGGGGGTCGTTGCTGGCGCAGGCCGTCGGCACCGCCGCGTACTCCCTGTCGGCGCTGGTGGCGGGCTACCTGGTGTTCCGGATTCTGCGCGCCACCGTGGGCCTGCGCGTCAGCGCCGCCGACGAGATCGAGGGGCTGGACCTCGCCGAGCACGGCGTGACCGCCTACCACGACGACGACCGCCTCGGCGCACCGGTCCTGGCCGGCGCCGGCGACTGAAGGAGGCAGGCACATGAAGCTGATCACCGCCATCATCCGCCCCGGCCGTCTCGCCCCCGTCAAGAAGGCGCTGGTCGCCGCCGACGTCCGGGGTATGACCCTCCAGCGCGTCCACGGCCACGGCGGCCAGGGCGGCCGCCCGGGCAGCTACCGCGGCAGCCCGTACCGGGTCGAGTTCCTCGAAAAGGTCGAACTCAAGATCGCCGTATCCGACGCCTACGTCGATCGCACCGTCGAAGCGATCGCGAGCGCGGCCCGGACCGGCGACGTCGGCGACGGCAAGATCTTCGTCCAGCCGCTGGACCGGGTGATCCGGATCCGGACCGGAGAAGAGGACGACGACGCCCTGACGCCGGTCACGACCTCTTCCGCCACCTGAAGCCACGCCCTGCACGGGAGGGCGGCCGCGCACGGGACCTCACGGGACCTTCGTCCGTAGGCGCGTCCGGCCCCCCTCCCTATCCTGAACCCCGGGCGCGCCATCGTGCACGCCTGGGGAGGGAGCGGCCACGTGGACCGGTTCGATGCGTACGACCTGCTGGTCCGCCGCTGCGCGACCTGGGACCTCCATGACCTCGCGGATCTGCTGCACGAAATCGACCACGACCCCCTGCTGAGCGGACCGCAACGCGCCGGCCTGCGGGCACGCCTCTACCGGGTGGTCTGGGACCGCGCCCGGCCGCTGCTCGGCCGCAGCGAGCCCTCCTTCGTTCTCTCCACGCCCGAACGCGCGGTCCAGGAGCGCCACGAACCGTCCGACGGCGACGGACCCACCACGTAGGGCGATTCCACCGGCCCCGCCGGCCCCGCCGTCACTCGGGCCGCAACAGCGGGAACAGGATCACGTCGCGAATGCTGGACACGTCGGCCAACAGCATCGCGAAGCGATCGATGCCCAGCCCCAAGCCGCCGGTCGGCGGCAGGCCGTACTCCAGCGCGACCAGGAAGTCCTCGTCCAAACGGTGCGCCTCCTCGTCGCCTTCGTCGCGCAGCGCCGCCTGGCGCTCGAACCGCTCGCGCTGCTCGATCGGATCGTTCAGCTCGCTGAACGCGTTACCCAACTCCATGCCGACCGCGACCGGCTCGAAGCGCTCGACCAGGCCGGGCCGGCTGCGATGCTTCTTGGCGAGCGGGCTGATCGCCAGCGGGTGGTCCATCACGAACGCCGGTCCGGTCACGTGCGGCTCGACGAAGCGATCGTAGAGGCGATCGTACAGCTGGTTCGTCGGTGCGGCGTGCAGCGGCCCTTCGTCGCCCCCGGCGTCCGGCAGCCGTTCGCGCACCCAGCGGCGCAGCGCCGGGACGTCCAACGGATCGACGTCCATGCCGGAACGCGCGATCAGTTCGCCGGTCCAATCGATGCGCGGCCACGGCGGCGCGAAGTCCAGGTCGTGCCCCTGCCAGCGCACGACCGTACCGCCGGTGAGCTCGCGCACGACGTGGGCGTACAGGTCCTCGACCAGGCCCAGGATGTCCAGGTAGTCACGTCCGGCCCAGTACAGTTCCAGCATCGTGTACTCGGGATTGTGCTTGTGGCTAATCCCCTCGTTCCGGAAGTTGCGGCCGATCTCGTACACCGCGTCGAACCCCCCCACGATCAGTCTCTTCAGGTGCAGCTCCAGGCTGATCCGCAGATGGAAGTCGTGATCCAGCGCGTTGTGATGCGTCAGGAACGGTCGCGCCTCGGCCCCGCCCGGGATCGCCTGCAGCACCGGCGTCTCGACCTCCAGGAAGCCGAGCCGATCGAGGTACGCCCGGATCAGCGACACCATCCGGCTCCGGGTCGCGAAGGCGCGCTTGACCTCCGGATCGACCATCAGGTCCAGGTAGCGCTGGCGGTAACGACGCTCCTTGTCGGCCAGGCCGTGGAACTTGTCCGGCAACGGACGCAGGCTCTTCACCAACGGTCGGAACTCGTCCGCCTCGACGGTGAGCTCGCCCGTCTTGGTCACGAACGGAACGCCACTGACCTCGATCCAATCGCCCAGGTCCACCTTCTTGAGCGCCGCGTACGCCGAAAGCGCATCGCGTTGGAAGTAGGCCTGGATCCGGCCGCTGGCGTCCTGCAGCGTGGCGAAGGTGACCTTCCCCATCCGCCGCACCGTCATGGCCCGGCCGGCGACGGTCACGCGCTCGTCGTCCCAGCGATCGCCCGCTACGCCGTCCGCGTGCGCCGCGTGCAGATCGGCCGCGGCGTGGGTCGCGCGGTAGCCGTACGGGTACGGTTCGAAGCCACGTTCGGCCCACGACGCCAGATTGCGGATGCGTTGATTGCGTTGTTCCTCGAGCGAACTCTGCGCCATGCCGGTCAGGATACCGCCACGGTCCGGCACCGGCGTCGCGCGCGCCGGCTCATGCGTGGGAGCGACGGGTGATCGCATCTGCCTCGCGGCGTCAAGCGATCGACACGACCGTATAGGTGGACCGCTTTTCGCCGATCACGACCTGGACGTCGTCCCCGGTCTTGCGCCCCATCAGCGCCTTGCCCATCGGCGACTCGTCGCTGATCGACGGGACGTCGGTGTCCAGCACGCCCGCCTCGACCGGTGAAACGACCTGGACCGAGAAGGTGTCGCCGTCGGCATCGGACAACTCGACGACGTTGCCCAGGCTGACGGTATCGACCGGGGCCGACTCCATCACCACGGCGCGGGACAGTTGGTCCTCGAGTTCGTCGACCCGCTCCTCGATCACGATCTTCTCGCGTTTGGCCTCCTCCAGGCCGGTGTCGTCGTAGTCGTCGCTCGTGCCCGACAGCTCCTGCAAGATGCGTGTCGCCTCTTCCAGACGTTCGCGCTCGTGCGCCAGGTGGCGCTGCAGTCGTTCGAATCCATCTTTCGTGACCCGGATCTCCCGTGCCATGCCTCGACCTCCCCATCGTCGCGTTCACGTCGCATCGGCCCGTCGTGGGCCGTACGGAAGCGGCTTGCTCCCGACGTTTCGGAAGCAAGCGCGCGTGCGTTCGGATTGACCCGAACGTAGCACGTCGCTGCCGCCCAAGCGCGCTCGCGCACGACGAACGCACCCCTTCACCCCGTTCATGACCGCAACGCGTAGGCTACGCCGCATGACGCGCCGACGTACGACCTTCGGGAGTCTCGCCCTCGTCCTCGTCGCCTTCGCGGCGGCGTTGAGCCTGCCCGGGCAGGACCGCGCCGTCCCCAGCGACGCCCACCTCCAGAGCGTCGCCACCGCCGTGCCCGATCATCCCTGGGCGGAACGTCTCCGGAGGCAGGCGAACGCAGCACGCGAGGGCGACCTGGTCACCCTGGCGGAGGTCATGCGCAGCGGCGACGACGTCGCCGCCTACCGCGCCGCCCGCTGGATCGCCGGCCTGGAGGAGGACCTGATCGCCGACGGGGCCGACGTGAGCACGCACGCCGACGCGGAGTCGCGGCTCGAAGCGTTCGACCGCGTCCTGGCGCTGCGCATCGACGAGCCGCTGGCCCGGACCGAGCTCCGCGCGCTGCAGCTGGAACGGGCCGAAGCGGCCGAGGCGGCACAGCGGACCGACGTCGCCGTCGAGGCGTACCGTGAAGCGCTCCCCGACGCCCGGGCCGGACGGGCGCTGCAGCGGCTCCTGGCCGACGAACCGTACCTGCTCGCCAACCTGCTGTTCCAGGGCGGCCGGAACGCCGACGCCCTCGAGGCGCTGGCCGGCCTGGCCGCCCCATCGATCGAAGCACCCGCCTCGCGCGCCTTGGGCCGCCATGAGGACGCCCTGACCGCCTACCGCGCCTGGCTGGATCAGGATCCGGACGCGGCCGCTGCGCTTTCGGGCGTGGCCTGGTCGCTCTGGAGCCTGGACCGGTTGGACGAGGCCGAGGCGGCGTTCGCGCGCCTGCCGGCCGCCGAGCGCGACTACGGCCTGGCCCTGATCGCCAACCGTCGTGGTCAGGTCGACGAAGCGATCCGGCTCCTGCACGCTACCGGCGTCGCGGCCCGCAGCTGGCTGGCCACCACGCTGCTGGAACGCGAGGAACGCTGGGAACGTGCGATCGAGGTCTACCTGGACCTGGCGCGCGGCGAATCCAGCTACGCCGACGACGCCGCCTGGCGCGCTCGCGTGCTGGCCGAGCGCATCGGCGACGACGACGCGCAGCAGCGGGCCGAAGCCGCCATCCCGGCGGGAAGCTACTTCGACCTCCGCCGGGGCGGCGAGGTGCGGCTGCCGGCGCGCGACGACCTGATCCCCGTCGCCCCGGACGGCATGGAGGTGGTGCGCTGGCTGGCCGAAGCGGGCGACCGGAGCGGCGCTCGGCTGGTGGCCGCCTTCGCCCTCCGTGACGCCACCGAACGCGCCAGCGACGACCCCGACGCCACGCCCGAAGCGGCGGGCGTCCCGTGGGCGCAGACGCTGGTCGCCCTCGGCGAGTACCGCATGCCGCAACGTGCCGCCGCCGCGTGGCTGGCGGCCGGAAGCGAGCAGCTGCGCAGCTGGCGCCTCACCCATCCGCGCGCCTGGCCGGAGGTGGTCGAGCCGGCCGCGGCCGAGGAAGGGGTGGATCCCCACCTGGTCTGGTCCGTGATGCGACGGGAGTCGGCCTACTTCCCGGACGCGGTGTCGCGCTCCGGGGCGCAGGGCCTGATGCAGGTCATGCCCGCTACCTGGGACTGGATCGCGGAACTGCTGGGCGAACCTCCGGGCGACCCGTTCGATCCGGTCACGAACATCCGCTACGGAACGCACTACCTGGGGTGGCTGGATCGCTACTTCGACGGCGACCTCGAACTGTCGATCGCCAGCTACAACCGGGGCCAGGGCTACATCCGCCGCCTGAACGACGGGTCCGAGGTAGGCGGAGACCGCGACGACCTGCTACGGCGCATCGATGCTCTCGAGACGCGGGAGTACCTGCAGGCGGTCTGGGTGACCTACCGGACCTACCAGGAACTCGAGCGGCTCGAGGCGGGCGAACGGACGCTGATTGGGGAACCGTGACGCGACGGACGTAGCGCCGCCCTCGCGATCGCCGCCGTCCGCACCGTCACGGCTGCAAGCGGCCCGCACGAAGCAACGGCGTCACCTTCGCGGCCGGCAGCGGTCGGCTCAACAAAAACCCCTGGGCCTGCGTGCACCCCGCGTCGCGAGCCATCGCGACCTGAGCACGTCGCTCGATCCCTTCCGCCACCACCTGCAACCCCAGTTCCCGACCGAGCGACCCGATCGCACGCACGATGGCGAGGTCGTTGCCCCGGGACGCCGCGTGCCCCAGGCGCGCCACGAAGGTGCGATCGATCTTGAGGGCGTCGATCGGCAGATCCCGCAGGTAGGCCAAGCTGGAGTAGCCCGTGCCGAAGTCGTCCAAGGCGACCCGGGCGCCCAGCCGTTTCAGCGCCTGCAGCGTGGCGATGCTCCCGGTCACGTCGCTCATCGCCGCGCTCTCGAGGACTTCGAACTCGAGCGCGTCCGCCTCCAGGTGCGCATTCGCCAGCACCTCGCGGACCTCCCCGACCAGGTCGCGATGCTGCACCTGCCGGGTGCTGAGGTTCACCGCCACCCGCAGGTCGCGGAACCCTTCCGCACGCCAGGCGGCCGCCTGGCGCGCCGCCATCTGGAGGATGTGGCGACCGAGCGGATGCACCAGCGCCGTGGTCTCCGCCAGCGGCATGAACGCCCCGGGCGGCACGCGTCCGCGCGTCGGGTGCTCCCAGCGCACCAGTGCCTCCACCGCTACGATCCGCCCATCGCGGAGGTCGACGCGTGGCTGGTACTCCAGCACGAACTCGTCCCGATCCAACGCCTCGCGGAGGGCCTGTTCCAGCATCAACCGCTCGAGCGGCGCCGCCTGCATCTCGGCGGCGAAGAAGGCGAAGGCGTTCTTCCCACGCAGCTTCGCGTGGTACATGGCGATGTCGGCGTGCCGAAGCAGGTCGTCGGCGTCGGCCCCGTCGCTGGGGTGCACGGCGATCCCGATGCTGGCCGTCACCGCCACCCGGTGATCGCCCAGATCGATCGGTTCGCGGAACGCGTGCACGATCCGCTCCGCCAACGCCCGTGCTTCGCGCCCCACCGACGGATCGACCCGCATCAGCGTGAACTCGTCGCCGCCCAGACGAGCCAACACGTCGTCCGGACGTGCGCACCGGCGCAGGCGCGCAGCGACCTGCCGCAGCACCTCGTCCCCCGCCCAGTGCCCGAGCGAGTCGTTGACCGGCTTCAGGTTGTCGAGGTCGACGAACACCACCGCCATGCGCCGCGTCATGCCGTCCACCTCCCCGATCGTCCGCGCCAGCCGGTCCTTGAACCAGGCACGGTTCGGCAAGCGCGTCAACGGATCCTCGAACGCGATCCGACGCAGTTCGCGTTCCAGCGCTCGCCGCTGGAACAACGCGGCCACCTGTCCCGCGAAGATCCGCGCCATGTCGACCGACTCGTCGTGGAACGCGTCCGCGGAAGCGAAGCTGTCCAACGTCAGGTGCGCGACTTTGCGCCCGTCCACCACGATCGGCACGACCAACGCCGCCTGGATGGCGCCCACCCGCCCGTACTCGCGCAGGATGTGCGCCGTTTCGGGCGACACGCTCGGGTGCACGTCCGGCGTGGGCACGATGCGCGGCGACCTACGCTCCATGCCCTCGCCGAACGCGACCGCCGAGGCGGGGATGCGGACGGCGCGGAGTCGTTGCAGGTCGTAGCCGACCGCCGCGTCGAAGCGAAAGTCGTCCCCGTCCGGCACGCGCTCCAGGATCGCCCCCGCCTCGGCCCCAGGAATCACCTGCACGGCGTGCTCCAGCACGCGTTGGTGCAGCGACTCGGCGCTCGGAGCGCTCAAGCCCTCCTCTACCAGATCCAACACGCTGCGCCGGAACGCCGCCATGCGCTCCAGGCGACGTTCGCGTTCACGCAGCACGTCGGTCCGGAGCCGGTGTTCGTGCACGTCGATGACCGAGCCGACGTAGCCGGCGAAGGTGCCGTCGTCCAGGAAGCGAGGCCGCATCGCGTCGTGCATCCACCGGTAGCTGTCGTCCTGGTGCCGCAGGCGATACGCGTGCCCAA
>JBBDSD010000454.1:0-2370 GCA_040905065.1 Trueperaceae bacterium
CACCGCCGCGACGAGAAGCAGTTCCTGCGTTCGCTGGACCTGCCGACGGTCGCTTGGGCCCCGGTCGATACGGACGACGATCTGCAGGAGGCGGTGGCCACGGTCGGCACGCCGGCGATACTCAAGACCGCCGGGTACGGCTACGACGGCAAGGGACAGGTCGCCGTCGACGCGCCGGGCGACGCAGGCGAGGCGTGGCGCACGCTGGGTCGCGGAGCGGCGGTGCTGGAGGCCCGCGCCACCCTGGCGGCGGAAGCGTCGGTGGTCGTGGCCCGCGACCTGCACGGCGAAGTCCGCACCTGGCCGCCGATCCGCAACGTGCACCAGCGTGGGATCCTCGACCACAGCGTGGTGCCGGCGGACCTGCCGGGCGACCTGGCGGAACGGGCCACCACGCTGGCCGGGCGCGTCGCGCCCGCGCTGGAGCTGGTCGGCGTGGCGTGCGTCGAGTTCTTCGTCGACGACGCAGGTCGCCTGCTCGTGAACGAGATCGCGCCCCGCCCGCACAACTCCGGGCACCTCACCATCGAGGCGTCCGCCACGTCGCAGTTCGAGCAGCAGGTCCGCACCGTGACCGGACTCCCGCTGGGCGAGACCGACCTGCCGCGGCCGGCCGCGATGGCGAACCTGCTGGGCGACCTGTGGCAGCGGGGCGAGCCCGATTGGGCGGCGGCGCTGAGCGTGCCGGGCGTCGCCCTGCACCTGTACGGCAAGGCGGAGGCCCGCCCGGGCCGCAAGATGGGCCACCTGACCGCTGTGGCGGACGGCTCCGACCTGGGAGCGGACGCCGCGCTGCAGCGGGTGCTGCGAGCGCGCGACGCGCTCGCGGGGGACGCGTGAGCGAGCAAGTCCGCTCGGAGCTGAGCGGGCGCGCGGCGGAGTTGCTGCCCGCCGCACGCCGGGCCGCGGACGAGGAGCTGGTCGGCGTGCCGCACCGCGACGGGGTGTTGTTCGACGTGCGCCTGGAGCGCTGGTTCCAGAATCTGATCGACGGACTGGAGCCGGTCTACGGTGCCCGCGACGACTTCGAGGCGTTCGTGGGCGAGCTGGTGCGCGAGCTGGCGCGCGGGCACGCGGAGCGTCCCGAACCGCTCAAGGTGCTGGACCTGGAGCGGGACCTGAACCCGGACTGGTTCCAGCGTCCGGCCACCATCGGCTACGTGGCGTACGTCGATCGGTTCGCCGGCACGCTGCACGGGGTCGAGGAGCGCCTGCCGTACCTGCGCGAGCTGGACGTGAGCTACCTGCACCTGATGAGCGTGCTCTGGCCCCGGGAGGGCGAGAACGACGGCGGCTACGCGGTGCGCGACTACCGGGAGGTGGATCCGCGCCTAGGGGACCGCGACGATCTGCGAGCGCTCTGCGTGCGCCTGCGCGAGGAGGGGATCAGCCTCTGCGTGGACCTTGTCCTGAACCACTGCAGCGACCAGCACCCGTGGGCCCTGCGGGCGTTGACGGGCGACGAGCGCTACCAGCGCTACTTCTACCTCTATCCCGACCGGACGGTGCCCGACGCGTTCGAGGCCACGCTACCCGAGGTGTTCCCCGACCTGGCGCCCGGCAACTTCCGCTGGCTGCCCGACCTGGGGCGCTGGGTGTGGACGACCTTCCACGACTACCAGTGGGACCTGAACTGGTCCAACCCCACCGTGTTCCGCGAGATCGTCGCGATCATGCTGGACCTCGCCAACCTAGGGGTCGAGGTGTTCCGGCTGGACGCCGTCGCCTTCCTGTGGAAGCGGATGGGGACCGACTGCCAGAACCAGGCGGAGGTGCACGATCTGCTGCAGGCGCTGCGGGCGTGCAGCAAGATCGCGACCCCGGCGGTGGCGCACAAGGCGGAGGCGATCGTCGGTCCCGACGACCTGATCCACTACTTCGGGGTGGGGCGCCGCTACGGCAAGGTCGCCAACATCGCCTACCACAACAGCCTAATGGTGCAGACCTGGTCGGCGTTGGCGTCGCGCGACACGCGGCTGATGACGCACGCGTTGCGCGAGTTCCCGCGCACGCCGTCGTCGATCGCCTGGGCGACCTACCTGCGCTGTCACGACGACATCGGGTGGGCGGTCGCGGACGACGACGCGGAGGCGGTGGGGTTGCACGGGGCGGCGCATCGCGCCTTCCTGAGCGACTACTACGCCGGGACGTTCGAAGGCAGTCACGCCCGGGGCGAGGTGTTCGGGCACAACGCTCGGACCGGGGACCGGCGCATCAGCGGCGCGTTGGCGGCGTTGACGGGGTTGCAGGCGGCACGCGAGGCGTCCGATCCGGTCGGCATCGACCTGGCGATCGACAGGATCCTGGTCGCGCACGCCGTGATGCTCGCGTTCGGTGGCATTCCGCTGCTGTACATGGGCGACGAACTGG
>JBBDSD010000455.1:0-7224 GCA_040905065.1 Trueperaceae bacterium
TGCGCCGCGGCGCGACCCCGACCGGCGCGGCCGCCTGGTGCTGGTCAGCGCCCTGTCGCCGACCGCGGCCGGCGAAGGCAAGACGACCGTCACGATCGGTCTGACCGACGGCCTGCGCCGGATCGGCGTGGGGGCGGCCGCCTGTCTGCGCGAGCCGTCGCTGGGGCCGGTGTTCGGCATGAAGGGCGGCGGCACCGGCGGCGGACAGGCGCAGGTCGAGCCGGCCCACGCCATCAACCTGCACTTCACCGGCGACCTGCACGCGGTCGCGTCGGCCCACGATCTGCTGGCGGCGATGATCGACGCCGACCTGCACTTCGGCGCCGCCAGCGGGCTGGTGCCCGACGCCGTCACCTGGCCGCGCGTGCTGGACGTCAACGATCGCGCGCTCCGGTCGGTGGTGGTCGCGGCCGGTCGTCGCGGGGAGCGGCGCACCCGCTTCGACATCACCGCCGCCAGCGAGGTGATGGCGATCCTGGCGCTGGCGCGCTCGCACGACGACCTGCGGGACCGCCTGGCGCGCATCGTGGTCGGAACCCGCAGGGATGGGAGCGAGGTGACCGCCCACGATCTCGAGGCGACCGACGCGATGCTGGCGCTGCTGCAGGACGCGCTGCACCCCAACCTGGTGCAGACGCGCGACGGCTCGCCCGCCTTCGTGCACGCAGGCCCGTTCGCCAACATCGCGCACGGCTGTTCCAGCCTCGTCGCTACCGAACTGGCGCTGGACCACGCCGAGGTGGTGCTCACCGAGGCCGGGTTCGGCTTCGATCTGGGGGGCGAGAAGTTCCTGAACCTGAAGGTGCGCGGCAGCGACCTGAAGCCGGAGCTGGTGGTGCTGGTCGCGACGGTGCGTGCGCTGGCGTCGCACGGGAGCGGCGACCTCGAGCGCGGGACGGCGCACCTGGGCCGTCAGCTGGCGAACGTCGCCGCCCACGGCCTGCCGGCGGTGGTGGCGCTGAACGTGTTCGACGGCGACACCGAGAGCGACCTACGTCGCGTCGAAGCGTACGCGCGGGACCTGGGCGTCCCCTCCGCCCGCGTGACCGCGTTCGCCGACGGGGCCGCGGGCGGCGTGGAGCTGGCCCGGCTGGTGCGCGACCTGCTGGACGATCCCGAGCGAGAGACCCCGACGGTGCGGCACCCGTACGCCTTGGACGACGACCTGTCCAGCAAGCTCCGATCGTTGGCCCGCACCGTGTACGGTGCCCGCGACGTCGCGCTGAGCGAAGCGGCGACGCGGCAAGTGGAGGCGCTCGCCGCAGCTGGGCACGGCCGACTGCCGGTGTGCGTGGCGAAGACGCCGCTCTCGTTCGCGGCCGATCCGAAGGAGGGGGGCCTGGCGGAGGGGTTCGTGCTGCCGGTCCGAGAGCTGCGCCTCGCGGCCGGGGCCGGCTTCGTGGTCGCGATGGCCGGGTCGGTGGTGGCGATGCCCGGCCTGCCGCGCGATCCGGCGGCCCGGCGGGTGCGCGTCCTGTCCGACGGCACGGTGCGGGGGTTGATGCAGGGCGAAGGTGCGCAGGCCGAGGAACCGCGCGCCGCCTCCCGCACCTGACCGCACGATCCTGACCTCGCCGCCACCAAGGCATGGGCTTCATCGGCACAATGCCGATCGACGCACTAGGTATTCCATGTGTCCTGGTGCCGTCCGACGCACTCCTATCCTGACGTCGTCCGTTCGCGCCCCGGCGCGAACTACCGCGCCCGAGGCACCGTTTCCTCGACCGCCATCCGGACGCGAACGGTCCCGAACCGTCTACGCCACGTGAAAGGACCCCGACGATGACGACATCGATGACCCGGATCCACGCCACCCGAACCGCCCTGACGCTGGCCGCCACCTTCCTGTTCGCCACCGCCGCAGCCGGTTTCGCCCAGAGCGAGCACACCGTCACGGTCGACTGCGCCGCCGGCGACGACCTGGCCGCCGCCCTGGCCGAGGCCGCGCCCGGCACCACCCTCGCCCTCGCCGGCACCTGCGACGGGCCGGTGACGATCGCCGTGGACGGCGTGACGCTCGACGGCGGAGGCGACGCCGTGATCCGCGTGCCCGAGGACGCCAGCGGGCCGGTCGTGCACGTCGACGGCGTGCGCGACGCGCGCCTGATCGGCCTGACGGTCGAGAACGGCCAACACGGCATCCTGGCCGAGCGGATGGCGTCGCTCGAACTTCGAAACGTGGTGTCGCGCGGAAACGGCGCGCACGGCGTCGAGGTGATCAACTCGTTCGTCGAGGCCGACGACCTGCACGCG
Source organism: Trueperaceae bacterium (assembly GCA_040905065.1). Classification (GTDB taxonomy): domain Bacteria; phylum Deinococcota; class Deinococci; order Deinococcales; family Trueperaceae; genus SLSQ01. The sequence goes on from JBBDSD010000455.1 coordinate 2,254, forward strand.
CACGACAACGGCCGCGTGGGCGTGAACGTGAACCGCAGCGGCGAAGCCCGCCTGCGCCACGCCGTGCTGGAGGACAACGGCATCTCCGGCCTGATCTCGTTCAACGGCGCTATCGTGCGCCTGGAGGAGCGCAACGTGATCCGCGGCAACGGCGCCCAAGGGTTCACGCTGGGCATGAACGGCATGCTGTTCACCATCGGCGCCGAACTGGTCGTCGAGGGGAACGGCGCCGAAGGGATCTACCTGCAGCAGTCCGGTCACGCGCAGTTCCTGGGCGGCGACGTGCAGGTGCGCGGCAACGGCGGCGACGGCGTCGCGGCCGACTTCGGATCGACGCTGGCCCTGGGCATCGACGCCTTCCAGGTGCCGGGCGCCGTCACGATCGAGGGCAACGGCAGACACGGCCTGTCGGTGAGCCGCGGCTCGATCGTAGCGGTCGAGTCGGTCATGCCGGTCCACGCGAGCGGCAACGCCGGAGCGGGCTTGCACGTCAGCGACGGTGCGCAGGCCTCGGTCGCCGAATCGACCTTCGCGGGCAACGACGGCGGCGGCGTGGTGGTCGCGTTTGGTGGCCAGCTGACCGTCTCTGGCGGCGAGAACGACGGCGTCGCCTGCGACGGCACCGTGCAGGTGCGCGGCGACGCGAGCTGCCTCTGAGCCGCGTCACGGACGCCTAGCGGCGTCCCGACGCCCTTTCGCGAACGCCCGCGGTACGGATGCGCCGCGGGCGTTCGCCTGGCCGACCGCCAGCGGACCTAGGCAGGGACGTGTTTCGGTCCTGCCGCGGAGACCCGAATCCTTAACACCCACCCCGCACCGCATGTCGTACGATCGTAGGAATGCGTACGTCTCCGGACCAGACATCCGGCCTAGCAGGGTGGGGGGCCGACATGGCACGGCATCGCACAGGCACGGCGGCATGCGGCTCGTCGCACGTCGCGACCCGTTGGTCACGCGAACGATGACCCGGCCGCGCCGTGCCGTGCGGTGGCTGCTGCTCGCGACGACGCTCGGCCTCGTCGCCGTGACCGTCGTCGTCTGGGCAATCCGCGACGGCGCAGATGCGACGTTCCGCGTCACCATCGCGACCTCCGACGACCGACCGGACGACCGGATCACCCACGTCGCGAAGCGCGACGGCGCGTTCGCGGACGCCAGCGTCGACGCGACCATCGTCACCGACGTCGGCACGGACCTGGACGCCCTGACCGCGTTGCGCGAAGGCCGCGCCGACGTCGCCACCGTCGACATGCTGGCGTTCGCGACCGAGTTCGCGTCCAGGTCCGGCCCTCCCGCCCCGAACGATCCGACCGTCTTCGCGGTGGTAGCCCGCGCGACGCCGGCCGTGCTCTTGGTCGCGAGCGACGCCTCGGACGTTCGATCGATCGCCGACCTGCCGGGGCGCCGGCTGGGCCTGATCGACGACCACGAGGACGACCATGAGGGCGACGACCCCTGGACGAGGCGCCTGCTGGATCGTCTGCACGGACGGTCCAGCACCGACCTCGCGGAGGTCGAAGCGCTGCCGTCCGACCGCGCCTGGACGGCGCTGCGCGACGGCACGATCGACGCCGTCCTGACCTGGGGCAGCAGCGAAGACGCGGTGCGCGCACGCCTTCCGGACGGCGTGCGGCCGTTGCCGGACGCCGTGGTGCACGACAGCGCGCGCGTGCTGGTCGCCCGACGCGGCGATCTGGAGGCGACGCCCGATCGGTTCTCCCGCATCCTGAACGCCTACGACCGGGCTGCGCGCGACATCGCGCGAGCGTCGCAAGCGTCCGACGCCACCGGCGGGTCCGACGGGGCGGACGACGCCGCGGATCGCGCGGCCGACCGGCGGGACGAGATGCGGACCGCCGTTCGGTTCGACGTGACGCTCGACTGGCACGCCCTCGCGGCGCTGGTCGACGCCGGAGCGCTGCTGCGCTCGCACGGTACGCCCACGTGGAGCGGGGGCGACGACGTCCTGCACGCCTTCGATCCGCGCCCCGCGGCGCGCGTGCGCCGTCCGGCCCCGGGCATGCCGTGGCGTCCTCCCACCGCCGCCGCTCCGAACGCGGCCTCGGTTCCCGTGGCCGGAGCGTTCCGGTGAGCGACGGACCGTCCGTGCACGCACCACGCGAACGGTGGCGCGACGGCACGCGGCCGCTCCCGGCCGGGCTGGTCCGACTGTCCCGTGCAAGCATCGTGGCGGGGGCGCTCGGCCTGATCGCGATCGTCGCGATCGCCTTCGTGGTGGTGCGCGACCTGCAGGCGGAGCATCGTCTCACCCACGAGTTGCATCACCTGCAACAACGATTGGACGCGTTCTCCGTGGCCAGCGACGGGATCCTGCTCGTGCCGCCCCACCCCGACCTGGAAGCGGCGTACCGGGCGGAGGCCGCCGACCTGCAAGCAGCTCTGACCGGCCTCTCCGAACGCTTCCCGGACGCCGTGCTCGGGGTCGAGGTCGTCGGACGCATGCTCGACGTGCTGGACGATCACCGAAGGATCACGAACGCCGCCCCGCCGCCCGCCCCGACGGGTCCGCCGCCCGAAGCGAGCCCAGGCGACCCGTTCGGCGAGTCCGCCACGCTGAGGTCGTCGCTCGCCGCGAACCGGATGGCCGCATCCGGATCGGAGTTGGACGGCGTGGTGTCACGCGTCATCGAGGTGCACGAGCAGCGCCACGCCGCACGGACGGTGTGGACGGTGCTCGGTTTCGTCGCGGCCACGGTGGCGTTCGGCCTGGGCAGCATCGCGTCGTTCCTGCTGCTGCACCGTCGCGTGGCGCTGCCGGTACGGACGCTGACCGAGGTGGCGGAACGGATCGCGCACGGCGATCCCGACGCGCGCGCCGCCGTCGCCGGCCGGGACGAGATCGGACGCCTGGGCACCGTCCTGAATCGGATGCTGGACCGGCAGCAGCACCTGGACGCGCTCACCGAACTCCAGCGCGCCGAATTGGAGGCGCGAGCCCGCCAGTTGGCCGAGGCGCAGCGCATCGCGGCGGTCGGCAGTTGGGAGCTGGATCTGACGTCCGACGCACCACCGGTCTGGTCGGAGGAGACGTTCCGCATCCTCGGCTTCGATCCTGCCCGCGGTGGACAGCGCGTGGAAGGGTTTCTGGAGCGGATCCATCCGGCCGACCGCGACGCCCTCCGGGCCACCCGCGAGAACGCGCTCCAGGACCAATCCGGCTACGACGTCGAGGTGCGCGCGATCCTGCCCGACAGCTCGCACCGACCGGTCCGTCTGCGGACCGAGCCGCGCTTCGGGCCCGACGGCTCCCTCGTCCGCATGATCGGCACCGTCCACGACCTCACCCGCCAGAAGCGCGAAGAGCAGTTCCGCAATGCGCTCTTGGACGCCCTGCCAGCGCAGGTAGCGCTGCTGGACCACGAGGGCACCATCGTGCAGGTCAACGGTCGCTGGCGCGAGTTCGCGAACGAGAACGGTGGATCGGACGCGACCAGCGGCGTCGGGCAGAACTACCTGCGCGTGTGCGAGGCGGCCAGCGGCGAGGATGCCGAGTCGGCACCCAGCATCGCCGACGGTCTACGGGCGGTACTGCACGGCGACCGCGACCGGTTCCTGCTCGAGTACCCCTGCCACGCCCCCGACCGGTTCCGTTGGTTCCGCGCCATGGTCGAACCGGTCCCGGTCGAGCAGGACGGCCTCGTTCGCAACGGCGCGGTCGTCATGCACGTCAACGTCACCGACCGGAAGCTGGCCGAGGAACGGCTGCAGCGCCTGGCGTTCCACGACCGCCTGACCGATCTGTCGTCGCGGCACGGCTTCACCCAGCAGCTGGCCGATCGACTGCACGAAGCGTGGCCGGACGACGGCGCGGTGGTGCTGGCGGACGTGGTGAACCTGCGCGGCATCAACGACACCTACGGCTACAAGGTGGGCGACGACCTGCTGATCGCCATCGCGCGCCGCTTGCGCCTCGCCGCGGGGCCCGCCGGCCTGGTCGCCCGTACCGGCGGCGACCAGTTCGCCGTCTTCGCCTCCGGGGACGACGGCCTGCCCGAGCGCCTGGAGAGCGTCTTCGAACGACCGTTCCGCCTGGCCGGCACGGTGCTCGAGACGGCGTCCAACTTCGGCTTGGCCCGGACCGGTTCGGAACCGCGCTCGGTCGAGACGCTGCTCCGCGAAGCCGAAATCGCCCTGTACCACGCCCGCAACGAAACCAAGGCCCGCTGGGCGGAGTACACCCTGGATCTCGATCGCGCCGCCCGCGACCGGATCCGCATCACCGAGGAGCTGCGCGAAGCGCTGCGCGACGGGCAGTTCCGCTTGCACTTCCAACCCAAGGTGGACCTCGTGAACGGTCGCACGGTGGCCGGCGAGGCGCTGATCCGCTGGCGGCACCCGGAGCGGGGCCTTCTCTCCCCCGGGGCGTTCATCGACGTCGCCGAGCGTAGCGGCCTGATCGGCGCCATCGGCGACTGGGTGTTGCACGAGTCGTGCGCTGCGCTGCAGCGTTGGAGCGCGGACGGCGCCGCAGCGATACGCGTCGCGGTGAACGTCTCGATCGAGCAGTTCGCGTCCGGCACGTTCGCCGACACCGTACGAAAGGCGCTCGAGACGCACGACGTGGATCCGCACGCGCTCACGCTCGAGATCACGGAGAGCGTGTTCGAACGGGAATCGCCGGAACTGTGGCAGCAACTGCGATCGATCCACGAACTGGGCGTTAGGCTGTCGCTGGACGATTTCGGCACCGGGTTCTCGTCGCTGATGTACCTGAAGAAGTACCCGTTCGACGAGATCAAGATCGACCGCGGCTTCGTCCGCGACCTGGTCGACGACCCGTACAGCCGCAAGCTGGTCGGGACCATCCTGAGCGTGGGCGAGGCGATCGGAGCCGACGTCGTCGCCGAAGGGATCGAGACCGAGGCGCAGCGTTCCGCCCTAGCCGAGTTCGGGTGCCGCGTTGGGCAGGGTTTTCTGTTCAGCGTGCCCCTGGCGGAGGAGGACTTCCGC
>JBBDSD010000455.1:7234-12468 GCA_040905065.1 Trueperaceae bacterium
CCAGCCACGACGCGAGCGTGAAGGCCGAGTCGTAGGGAGGGACGTCCACCGTGAGTCAAGGCGCGACCATCGCGAAGCGAACGACCGGCGTTCGGGGCCTGGACGACGTCACGTGCGGCGGCCTGCCGGCGGCCGGCGCCGCCCTGGTGAGCGGAGGCCCCGGCGCCGGAAAGACGGTGCTGGCGCTGCAGATCGTGGCGAACGCCGCGAAGCGGGGCGAGGCCGGCATCGTGGTCGCCTTCGAGGAGTCGTCCGATCGCCTGCTACAGCACGCGCGTGGCTTCGCGTTCGCCGACGCGCTGCACGATGCCGAACGGGTGCTCACGCTGGACGCGCGCCCGCGCAGCGACGCCACCGTCGCCGGTGACTTCGACCTGGAGGGGTTGCTGGCGGCCCTGGCCGACGCGGCGGCCCGCATGGACGCCACCTGGGTGGTGCTGGACGGCCTGGATCAGTTGTTGTCGCTGCAGGAAAACCGCAGCCAGGCGTTGGTGCAGCTGCGGCGACTGGACGACTGGTCGGTCGAGCAGAGCGTGTCGGTGCTGCTGACCTCCAAGCGCGCGACCGGGGACCAGGAGATCGCCGCCTCGATGCGCGGCACGGAGTACCTGCTGTCGACCGTGATCGACCTGAGCACCACGCTGGTGCACGGCAAGCTGAACCGGCGGTTCCGGATCGTGAAGTACCGCGGCAGCCCTCACGTGAGCGACGAACTGCCGATGCTTCTCACCCACGACGGGATCCAGCTGCCGTACGGTCTGGCCGGCGACGCCACCGTCGGCGCTCAGACCCGCGCCGAAGGGGCCGAGCGCGGCGTGGACCCGTCCGCACCCGCCTCGAGCGAGCGGATCGGCACCGGCGTTCCGGACCTGGACGACGTCTTGGCCGGCGGGCCGTACCGGGGCTCCACCACCCTCATCTCCGGCTCGCCCGGCACCTCCAAGACCACCTTGGCGGCGTCGATCGCCGCGACCGCTGCCGAGCACGGCGAGCGGGCCCTGTTCGTCAGCTTCGACGAGGCGCCGCCCAGCATCGTCCGTAACGCAGCGTCGGTCGGGATGGACCTGCAGCGGCACGTCGCCTCGGGCCGAATGCGGATCGAGGGCCGCACCGCCTGGTCCGGCCTGGTCGAGGAGCACTTCGTGGCGATTGCGAACGAGCTGGCGGCGTTCGATCCATCGGTGCTGGTCATCGATCCGGTGTCGGCCCTGCTCAAGGCGTCCAGCGCCGAGAGCGCCTACCTGTCGATCGAGCGCCTGTTGGCGCTCGGCCGGGCGCGCGGCGTGACGACCGTGCTCACCTCGTTGGGAGAGGGGGAGGATCCGGCCTCCGAGGCGACGCTGAGCCACACATCGACCCTGGCCGACACCTGGATCGTGCTGTCCTACCACGTGGTCGGCGGCGAGCGGAACCGCGCCCTGTCGGTCGTCAAGTCGCGCGGGACCGCGCACTCGAACCAGGTGCGTGAACTGATCCTGTCGGCCCACGGCATCGATCTGGCGGAGCCGTACCCGTTCGGATCCGAGGTGCTGATGGGCACCGCCCGCCTGCAGAAGGAGAGCGAACGGGCGGCCGAGACGCGCGCAGCGTCGGACCAGCGCGACCGCCGTCTGCACGACATCGAAGAGCATCTCACGGCAGCCTCGCGCCGCCGCGAAGAGGCCGTCCACGAAGAACAGCGCCTGCACGAGGCGCTACAGCAAGAACGCGCGTCGGACGCGAACGAGTCCAGCGACCGCGCGCACCATGCCGACCGCGTGCAGCGTCGCCGTACGCCGGGACCGAACCCCCCGGCCGGAACGAACGGCGAGTCGCGCGGCGAAGCGCACGAAACCTACCATCGACGTTCGGAGGAAGGAGGCGACCGTGACTGATCCGACGCCCCCGACCGACGCGGACCGTCCCGCCACGTTCCGTCTGGTCCTGCTGGTGACCGGGGATGCGCCCCGCTCGTTGCGGGCGCGCAGCAACCTCAAGCAGGCGCTGAAGACGATGGGGGACGGAGCGGCGTCGCACCTCGACGAGATCGACCTGATCCGGGAGCCCGCCACCGCGATCCACTACCGCGTGTTCGCCACGCCCGCCCTGCTGTGGGCCGACGACGACGCGGCGGTATCGGTCCTGTACGGCGATCTGTCGGACGACGCGGCGCTGCAGCGCTTTTTGGAGGAGGGTCGCGCGTTGCGAGCGTCGCCGGCCCAGGCGGAGCGGTCGTGACCCGGACGACCTGAAGCGATCGGGGCGCGACAGGTGCACGGCCCACGTGTCCGGCGGTCGCCTCGATGCGGTCGCCGTCATGTTCGACGTGGCTTAGCCTTCTCATCGGACCGGTACGTGAACATGCGGCGGGGCGACGCTCCCCCTGGAGGTACCGTACATGCGATCCACACCGAACCCGATGCCGCACGGCCACGTGCGTCACGAAGGCGTACGACGCTTCGCGCGACAGCTCGCAGGCGTACGGCTCGCTGGCGTCCTGGCCGCCACGCTCTTCGCGAGCGCGGCCCTGGCGCAGAGCGCTGCCGAGGGAGCGTGGCACGGCGCTGTCGAGATACCCGGGCAACCGCTGGAGGTTCGCGTGGTGCTCGCTCACGACGGGGACGCGTGGAGCGGCACGATCGACATTCCGGCCCAGGGGGCCGCCGATCTGCCGCTCGACCCCGTCTCGGTCGACGGCGACGCCGTCCGGTTCACGATCCAGGGCCTCGCCGGCGAGCCGACCTTCGACGGCATCGTGCGCGACGCGACGATCGAAGGAACGTTCACGCAAGGAGGCGGCGAGGCCCCGTTCGTGCTGACGCGATCGGGCGACGACGCCGAGGCGGACGGCGGGTCCGCGGACGACCCAGCGGACGCCTCAGCCGCCTCAACGACCGGTGACGACGGGCAGCGCGTCGCCTCCCTCGATGGGCGCTTCGATCTGCCGGTGCCCGCCTCCTGGACCGCCGACGCCGTGGGCGACACCGGCGTGACGATCTCCGGGCCGGACGGAGCCGTTCGGGTCCACACCTTCGTCGTCGACGCGGGGGATCCCGACGAAGCGATCGCGCGGGCGTGGCAGCGGATCGATCCCGGGTTCGATCGCGATGCGGTGCAGAGCGCGCGACCGCCTGCCAGCGACGGCTTCGACGCGATCGTGCAGGTCACCTACACCGAACCGACCGCGGACCAGCTGTTTCAGGCGGTCGCCCGCATGCACGACGGCGTCGCCTACGTGACCTTGATCGAAGGTCCATCCCAGGCGATGCAACGTCGCGCCGCGCAGGTGAGCGTGATCCTCACCGGCCTCCGTGTGACCTACATGGAGACCACCGAGCTCGATCCGGCCAAGGCGCGGGGCATCGACGACGCGATGCGCGACGACCTCCGTGCGTACGTGCGCGACGCGATGGAGCGCCACGCGGTCCCCGGAGCGATCGTGACGGTCGTGCAGGACGGCCAGGTCGTGTTCTCGGGCGGGTTCGGGCGAAGCGCCGAAGGCGGAACGAACGTGACGCCCGACACGCGCATGATGATCGGATCGACCACCAAGACCCTTACCACCCTGCTCCTGGCGACGCTGGTCGATCGGGGCGACCTGACCTGGGGCACGCCGGTGACCCAGGTGCTGCCCGACTTCGCGCTCGCCGACCCGGAGATCACGCCCACCGTCACGATCGAGCAGCTCGTGTGCGCCTGTACCGGCGTGCCGCGGCGCGACGTCGAGCTGCTGTTCCGGCACGACGACCTGGACGCCGAGACGATCGTGGCCTCCCTCGCCGACTTCGAGCTGTTCACGGAGGTGGGCGAGACGTTCCAGTACAGCAACCAGATGGTCGCCGCCGGTGGGTACGCGGCCGGCGTGGTCGCCACGTCCGTCGCGAACGACGACGTCGGGCTGTACGAACGATACCTGCGCGCGATGCAGCGCGAGGTGCTGGAGCCGGTCGGCATGACCGCCTCGACGTTCGACTTCGGCGAGGTGATCGGCGGCAGCGACCGGGGCGTGCTCCACGCAGTCCCCCATGCCCTCGGGCCATCGCTCGCGTACGGACCGATCGACCTGGCCGACGAAGCGTTCGTGACGCCCGTAGCCCCTGCCGGCGCCCTCTGGTCCACCGGACCCGACCTGGGGCGCTACATGCAGACCCTCCTCGCGGGTGGCGTGACCCCCGAAGGCGAACGCGTCGTGACGCGCGACGGCCTGGAGCGCCTCTGGTCCCCGCAGGTCGACATCAGCGCCGACCTCGCCTACGGACTCGGCTGGATGGTCGGCGATCACGATGGGCTACGGCTGGTGACGCACGGAGGAAACACGCTCGGCTTCACCTCCGACCTGACCCTCCTCCCGGAGGCCGAATTGGGCGTCAGCGTGGTCGCCAACGCCGGCAATGCGAACCCGTTCGTCGAAGCGGTCCGCCAGCGCGTGATCGAACGGGTCTTCGACCAGGAGCCCAGCTTCGACGCGCAGGCCACCTTCGCTCGCGAGTCGATGCTGGACCAGCTCGGCGACCTGCTGGACGGCCTAGATGCCGAGGCCGCCGCGGACGCGCTTGGAGCGCACCTGGGGCGCTGGACGAACCCCGACCTGGGCGCGATCGACCTGCGGCTGGACGACGGCACCGTCGTCCTGGAGGCCGGCACGCTGCGCACGCGCTTGTGGCGCGATCCGGAGGCGCCCGAGGGTCGCTTCACCGGCGTCGACGCGCCGGTGATGGGCTTGGACGTGCGCACGACGACGACCGACGAGGGCGACCCGCGCGTCGAGATCGTGCAGGGACCCACCCGGTACGCGTTCGTCCCCGTGGACGGACCCGTAGACTGAGCGTTTAGGAGGCACGCACCGTGACCGAACCGATCCGCATCGGCATCCTGTCGACCGCGAACATCGCCCGCGCCGCCGTCTGTCCCGCCATCGCCTCCAGCGACGGCGCCGAGTTGGCCGCCGTCGCCTCGCGCGACACGGCGCGAGCGCGCGACTTCGCCGAGCGCGTGGGCATCCCGCGCGCGCACGGCTCGTACGAAGCCCTGTTGGACGATCCCGACGTGGACGCCGTCTACGTCGCCCTCCCGAACGCGCTGCACGAGACGTGGACCGTCCGCGCCCTGCAGGCCGGCAAGCACGTGCTGTGCGAGAAGCCGCTGGCGCCCACCGTCGCCGCCTGCGAGCGGATGGGCGCCGCCGCCGACGCGGCGGGCCGGGTGCTGATGGAGGCGTTCATGTACCGCTTCCATCCGCGCGTGCGGTCCGGGGG
>JBBDSD010000455.1:12478-14508 GCA_040905065.1 Trueperaceae bacterium
GGCCGATGCGATCGCTTCGGGACGCATCGGCCGCCCGGCGTTCGTGGATACGACCTTCACCTTCGCGGTGCGCGACCGCTCCAACATCCGTCTGTCCGCCGAGCTGGCGGGCGGTGCGCTGCTGGACGTGGGGTGCTACACGGTGGACGTAGCGCGGCGGCTGCTGGGCGAAGAACCGGAGTCCGTGACGGCGTTCGCGCGCTTCGATCCGGGCGACGGCGCGTCCGACGCAGCGACGTCCGGGAACGCTCCGGGCGTCGACCTGGAGGCGGCGGCGTCGCTCCGGTTCCCCTCGGGCGCCGTGGCCAACGCCACCTCGGCGCTGACTCTGCCTCGTCGGGAGCGGGTCGAGGTGCGCGGCGACGAGGGGTCGCTCCGCTTCGAGCGGGCGTTCCTGCCCGGTCCGGACGCGACCGAACTGACGTTCGGGGCGGCGGACGGCAGCGAGTCGCGCGAACCGGTGCGGGGGCAGGATCCGTACCTGGCGATGGTCGAAGCGTTCGCCGCCCGCGTGCGCGGACGGCCGCTCGCCGCTGCGCCTGCGTCGGACGCTGCCGAGGCGGCGCGCACGGTTCGGGTGCTGGAGGCGGCGGCCGGTTCGGCGCGCGACGGCGGCACGGTGCGCGCGCTTGCGTCCTGAAGGCGTCCGCCCCCCACGCGTACCTCAGGCGGTCCAGGCCGTCGCGACCACGAGCCCCAAGCCCGCTGCCGCCACGCCCGCCACGAAGCCGCCCACCACGCTTCCCGACGCCTCGGCCCAGCGCCCCTCCTCGATCAGCAGGACCGAACGGTGCATCCACGTGGAGAAGGTGGTGAACGAGCCGAGGAAGCCGACCGCCACGACGGTCGCGACGCCGCTCGGCGGCCCCTGCGTCCCGACCGCGCCGGCCACCAGGCCAGCACCGAACGAACCCAGCACGTTCACGACCAGGGTTCCGTACGGGAGGCGGCTGCCGGTCCAGCGCGTCGCCGTCGCGTCCAGAGCGTAGCGCGCCACCGCCCCGCAGGCGGATGCGAGCACGATCCACGCGAACGTCACGGCCGCGTCGCCTTCGCACCGGTCGGAGCGCCGCCTGCCGGACCGCCACCGATCCGGAGACCGACGGCCGCAGCGGCGAGGCCCAAGGCGACGCTGCCGCCGGCGTACGCGACGCTCGCCACGACGTGCCCCGCGCTCGCCAGCTCGGTCGCGTCCAGCACGAACGTCGAAAAGGTCGTGAACGAGCCCAGGACGCCGGTCGCCACCAGCGGAATCCGGTGGCTCGCGGCGTGCCCCCTTTCGCGGCGACGCCGCACGGACCACGCCAGGAACCACCCCAACAGGAGCGTGCCGAGCACGTTCACCGCGAAGGTGGTCCACGGCGAGGCCGCGGACGATTCGGCCAGAAGCCGGCCGACGCCGTAGCGCGCACCGCCGCCGATGGCGCCGCCGATCGCGACGGCCGCCATCGATCGCAACGTCACCACTGGGCGTCGGTGCCGTGAAGGCGATGCGTTGGTCGGCTCAGTCGACGTCGATCTCCAGTACGTAGCGGTCGCCGCCCTCGCGCTCGAGTTTCAACTCGATCTCGACGCCGCCACGCCGGTACTCCGCCTCGATCTCGTCCCCATCGACGTCCAGATCGGTTCGCGACCATCCGTCGGCCCGCATCTGCTCGTGGACGTGCCGGTACAGTTCACGCAAGCCAGCAGACGACCGGAACGCCGTCTCCGAATCGCGACCGTCGACCTCCTGACGGAGTACCACGGAACCGGGGTACGCCGTCAGTCCCAAGTACGGGTTCAGCACGCGATCGTCCCGATCGGAGCTGCGCTCCTCGACCACGATCCCGGTCCGAACGTCGGGCCCGAGCGTCACCGTGCAAGCGGACTCGGTCAGCAGGACCAGCGCGACGAAGGTACCTTGGAGGAGATGGGTCATGCGGTCAACGTACCGCGACCGCGTTTCGAAGCGGGTCGGGAGCCGCACGACCGACGCGTCGGTCGCTAGAACGCCGGCACCGGAAAGTCGGGCACCTCGATCCGCATCG
>JBBDSD010000456.1:0-2366 GCA_040905065.1 Trueperaceae bacterium
GCCACCGACGTGCCCGCCTGGCTGGAGCGGGTGCGGGCGTTGCTGCACCGCACGCTGGGCGAGGACGTGGACCTTCGCGTCGAGGTCGCGGACGCGCTGCCGACCGCCTGGGTGGATCCGCACCAGCTGGAGAACGCGCTGCTGAACCTGGCGCTCAACGCCCGCGACGCCATGGAGCGCGGTGGCACGCTGCGGATCGTGGCGGACGCGGTGCGGGTCGACGCCGAGCAGGCGGAGCGCGACGAGGTCGAGCCCGGACGCTACCTGCGCATCCGCGTACGGGACGACGGTCGCGGCATCGATCCGGACGACCTGGCGCGCGTGTTCGAGCCGTTCTTCACCACCAAGGACGCCGGTCGTGGCAGCGGCCTGGGGCTGAGCATGGTGTACGGCTTCGTGCGGCAGTCGCGGGGCCACGTGGCGATCGCGAACGTGCCGAGCGGCGGCGTGGAGGCGACCTTGTGGCTGCCCACCACCGAGCGTCCGGCCGAGCCGGCGGCCGGCGCCGTCCACGAACCGGCCGCGGTCGGCGCTGAGCAGCGGATCCTGGTGGTCGAGGACGACGACCTGGTCCGCGATTACGTCGCCGAGCAGCTGGCCGCCTTGGGCTACCGGGTGGAGGCGGCGCGCGACGGCAGCGAGGCGCTCGCCAAGCTGGAGGCGGGCGCAGCGGTGGACCTGCTGTTCACCGACGTGGTGATGCCGGGCGGCGTAGGCGGCAAGGAGCTCGCCGATCGGGCGCGGGCGTTGCGTCCGGAGCTGCCGATCCTGTTCACGAGCGGCTATAGCGAGGACGCCATCGTGCATCACGGACGCTTGGATCCGGGGGTGCAGCTGCTGGCGAAGCCGTACCGCCGGGCCGAGCTGGCGCGCGCGGTGGACCGAGCGCTGCACGGCGGCGGCGCAGCGTCTGGTCGTGCGCGAGGTGCCGCGTCAGGTCAGCAGGTCGCGCCGCACGAACCGCAGCAGTCCTAGCGGCGCCGCAAGGAGCGGAATCGCCGCGAGCTTGGCGAGCGACGCCAGGTCGGGGCCGTGGATCAGCGGCTCGGGGCCCAGCAGCCACACGAACGGCGAGGCGGCGCCGAGCAGGTCGTTGCCGGTCGCGTCCGACACGCCGCGCAGCACGTACGCTCCGACCGCCACGGCGGAGGCGATCGCGACGGCGCTGCCGCGCCGTCCGGTGGCGGCGCCGATCGCGTACGCGATCGTTCCGATCCCGCCCACCAGCAGCCACAGCGCCGCGCTGCCGGCTACGACGTGCCAGACGGCCAGGTCCAGCCCGATCGAACCGTTCATGACCAGGATGGTGCCGGTCATGGCCAGGATCAGCAACGTGATCATGGTCCACAGCGCGGCCAGGCGCTCCAGGAAGAGGCGCCGACGCGAGATCGGCGCGGCGAAGTCCAGTTCCAGCGAGCCGTCCTCCTCCTGGCCGGCGATCAGGCGTCCACCGGCGCCGATGGCGTGCACCAGCAGCAGCAGGGGCGCCAGCAGGCCGTAGATCACCGAGTTCGCGAACCCGCCGGCCGAGCCGATCCGGTCGTAGCCCAGGCCGCGCATCAGGCCGTCGGGCAGCCCTTGGATCGCGTCCATCATCTCCTGGCCCATGGCGGGATAGAAGCTCAGGTAGAAGGCGCAGATGGCGCTCACCGCCAGCGCCCAGATGGCCAGGCCGCGGCGGTGATCACGAAGCACGCGCGCGAGGGTGGGGAGCCGGATCATGCGTGGCGCTCCGGGTTGCGGTACGCGTCCAGGAACAGCTCCTCGAGGTCGCGGTCGCGGGCCTGCCAGAAGGTCACGTGGTGGCGGGCGGCGAGCTGGATCAGGTCGTGCGGCTCGCCGTGCAATACGCCGACGACCGTGTCGCCGTCGACCTCGACGGAGTTCAGCGAGGTCAGGGCGCGGAACGGTTCGGCATCGACCGGTGCGGAGAAGCGCAGCGTCACGCGTTGGCCGGCCCGCTGGCGCAGCGCGGCGACGTCGTCGGTGTCGACGATGCGGCCCTCGCGGATGATGGCGACGCGGCTGGCGACCTCCTCGACCTCGTGCAGCACGTGGGACGACATCAGAACGGTCGCTCCGCGCTCGGCCGCCTCGCGGATCAGCGCCAGCACCTCGTGCTGCAGCAACGGATCCAGGCCGCTGGTCGGTTCGTCGAGGATCAGCAGCTCCGGCCGGTGCATGAACGCCTGAATCACGCCCACCTTCTGCTTGTTGCCCTTGGACAGCGTCCGCACCGGTCGGTCCAGGTCCAGCGTCAGGCGCTCCGCCAGCGGCGCGATCCGGTCGGCGCCTTCGCCGCCGCGCAGGGCGGCCAGGTGCCGCAGCGCTTCGCCGGCCGGCACGCGGCCGGCCATGGCCAGCTC
>JBBDSD010000457.1:0-2344 GCA_040905065.1 Trueperaceae bacterium
GACGCCGACGCGCGCGTCGGGCACGCCCGCCTCCCGCAGGGCCACCACCAGGTCGCGGGTGGTACGCCCGGTCTTGCGCACGCGCAGGTACAGGTGCGACCCGCCGCCTTGCGGCAGGTAGGCGGGAATTTCCGTGACGCGGAAGTCTTCCGGCTGGACCCGGATGCGACCTTCGGTGCCGGGCAGGTCGCCCCGAACGGTGGGCAGGTCGCTCCAGGCGAACACCGGCGTCGCCAGGCTCACGGAGGGCCTTCGGCCGACGAGCCCTGCTCCGCATCGCTGCGGGACGCCGCGGCGTCGTGTCGCGCCAGGCGTTGGTCGATGGCGGCCCGTGCCGCACGGAACCGATCGGACAGCGACTCCGCCTCCAGCAGGCGCTGGGCCGCACCGGTCGGCAGGCGCAGGTTCGCGCACACGAACGAGGCTTGGTAAAGCGGGTCGTCCGGCATGGCGGTGGTCGCCTGCTTGCGGGCCTGCGGCGCGAAGAAGGTTCGACCGTAGCGATCGAACGCTTCGAGGGCGTCCCAGGCGGCCACCCGCTCCTCGTTCGGGTCGCCCCGCTCGAGCGGCCACGGTTCCACGTCGGCGAACCAGAGCGGCCGGCCGGCGCCGCCCGGCTCGGCGATCCGTTCTTCGCTCCGGTAGGTCAGGCGGCACCGGTCCCGGCCGTGGGCCAGGATCTGGAACGTGCCGTCCAGGTTCTCGGTCGACTCGATGACGTCGACCAGCGTGCCGATCGGTCCTGGACGCGCGGCACCGACGTCCTCCATTGCTTCGTTGGGCGGCGGGGCGATGGCGAAGCGGGGCGGCGTGCACTCATTGGCGTGGCGGACCAGCCGCTTGTACCGCTCCTCGAAGACGTGCAACGGCACGGTCATGCCGGGGAACACCACGACTTGGAGCGGGAACACGGCCAGGACGTCCACGGGCCCAGGCTACCAGCGCGCCCGGGACGGCTCCGCGAGCCGGCACGCCATCTTCCGGGCACGCCATCGCCCAACACGATGGTCGCGGCGTCAGGCCGCTCCGGTCCAGGCCAGGTCGGCCACGATCAAAGTCAGCACGCCTCCGGAGACCCACAGGTTCGCGTGGAACGCTCGCAGCGCGGCGGCCGCGCCGCGCGTCCGTACCAGCAGCTGTTGCGCGACCAGGACCGGCGCGATCATGAGAGCCACGCCGGCCAGGTAGAGACCGCCCAACGGCGTGGCCCACGCGACCGCCGCGAGCGAAGCGATCGCCACGGCGTGGAGGCCGGCGACCACGTCGATCGCGCGCCGCTCGCCGAAGCGGGCGGGGATGCTGTGCACGGCGTGCTGCAGATCGAAGTCACGATCCAGGAACGCGTAGATCACGTCGAAGCCGGCGATCCATGCCGCTACCGCCGTCCAGAGCAGGATCGCGCCGAGGTCGAACCGACCGGTGACGGCGATGGCGCCACCCGCTGCGGCCGCACCGATGGTGACGCCCAACCACAGGTGGCACGCCCAGGTGAACCGCTTCGTGTACGGATACCCGATCAGGAACGCCGTCGCCACCGGAAGGAGGGCGGCGGTGAGCGGGTTCAGGTTCCATCCGGCCAGGACCAGTAGTGCCAGGCCCAAGACGGTGGCGATCACGCCGTCGCGGCGGGACAGTCGACCCAGCGGGATGGCGCGATCGGCGGTGCGGGGGTTGCGGGCGTCGATCTCGGCGTCGATCACCCGGTTCGCGGCCATCGCCGCGGTACGGGCCCCGACCATGGCCACGCTGATCCAAAGGAACGTCTCCCACCCGGGCCAGCCGGAGGCGGCCAGCACCATGCCGGCGTAGGCGAACGGCAGGGCGAACAGGGTGTGCTCGAACTTGACGAAGTCGAGCCAGAGACGCAGCCGGTTCAAGCCTCGACGTCCGCCGCCGCCAATTCGTCGCGCTCCTCGTCGTAGCCGTCGCGACCCATCAGCGCGTAGGTGTAGACCTTGCCGAGTTCCACGCCGGGCTGATCGAAGGCGTCGATGCCCCACCGCTCGCCGACCAGCGCCGTCTGCCACATCAGCGTCTGCAGAAGCTCGCCCAGCGACTCGGCGTCCAGGCGCGGCATACGCAGCGTCAGGTTCGGACGCCGGTGGGCGGCCAGAGCGTGCGCCGTGGCGGCAAGTTCGGCGTTCATGAGCTCATGGAAGGTGCGACCGCCCAGGTATCCGAGCGCGGACAGCGCCTCGCGCGGTTCGGGGATCGTGAGCGCTCGGTCCGGATCGTCCAGACGCACGAACGTCACGACCTTGTCGAACGGCCCCTCGTTGAACAGCTGCACCTGCGAGTGCTGATCGGTGGTGCCCACCGCCGGCAACGGCGTCGTACCGGCGTG
>JBBDSD010000458.1:0-6648 GCA_040905065.1 Trueperaceae bacterium
GGCGGCCGCCTGGCCGGCAGACACGGTGGTCTCCGCCATTCCCGGCATGGCCGGCCTGGCGCCGGTACGGGCCGCACTGCGCGAGGGGCGGCACGTGGCGCTGGCCACCAAGGAGGCGATGGTGGTGGCCGGTCCCCTGGTCCACGATCTGGTGCGCGAGTACGGCGGTCGCGTCACGCCGGTCGACTCCGAGCATGCTGGACTGGATCAACTGCTGCTGGGCGAGCGGATCGAGACGGTCGACGCGTTGATCCTCACGGCGTCGGGAGGACCGTTCCGGGACGGACCTCGCGACCTGAGCACCGTCACGCCGGCGCAGGCGCTGAACCACCCGACCTGGTCGATGGGCCCGAAGGTGACGATCGACTCCGCCACCCTGTTCAACAAGGGGCTCGAGGTGCTCGAGGCGCAGCAACTGTTCGGCCTGCCGCTGGACCGGATCGAGGTGGTGGTCCACCCGCAGTCGCTGGTGCACGCGCTGATCCGTTTCCGGGACGGCAGCGTCAAGGCGCAGGTCGGACCGCACGACATGCGCCTGCCGATCGCCTGGGGCGTGGAGGGTGCCGAGCGGCCGGAGTTGGGCTTGGGCTCGTTGCCGCTGAACGGCGCCTGGACCTTCGCTCCGGTCGATCACGACCGCTTCCCCGCCCTGGGCCTGGCCTACCGCGCCGGGCGCGAGGGCGGCACCGCGCCGACGGTGCTGAACGCCGCCGACGAGGTCGCGGTCCGGGCGTTCCTGGACGGCCGCCTGTCGTTCGTCGCCATCGCCGACCTGCTGGCCGAGGCGCTGGACCGCATTCCCACCGCACCGGTCGGTTGGGACGAAGTGGCCTCCGCGGACGCGGAAGCGCGTCGCTTGGTGGCCGAGCGCACCGGGACGGCGCCGGCGTGAACGGCATCCGGCTGCCGGTGCGGCTGCTGGGCGTGCCGTTGCGGTTGGACCCCAGCTTTTTGCTGATCCTGCCGCTGCTGGCGTGGCTGATCGCGTCGCAGGTACCGGCCTACGTGACGTTGATGGCGGAGGCCGGCATCGATCTGGACGCCGATGCGCTGACGCGCGGGGCGACGCCCGCCCTGCTCGGGCTCGGCGCGGCGATCGGGCTGTTCGTGGGCGTGGTGCTGCACGAGCTGGGGCACGTGCTGGCCGCGCGCCTGTTCGGGCACCAGGCCGAGGAGATCACCCTCTGGTTCCTGGGCGGCATGGCGCGCTTCCGGGACCTGCCGCGCGGACCGGGGGCGGAGGCGCTGGTCGCGCTCGCCGGTCCGGTCGCCAGCTTCGCGGTGGCGTTCGCGTCGGCGGCCTTGATCGGCGTGACGGAGACGCCGTGGCTGCGCTTCCTGGCGTCGTACCTGGCGATCGCCAACGGCGCCCTGGGCATCTTCAACCTGCTGCCCGCCATGCCGTTGGACGGCGGGCGCATCCTGCGGTCGCTTCTGGCGATCCCGTTCGGCCGGCTGCGCGCCACCCAGGCGTCGGTGGTGGTGAGTCGCGGCGTGGCGATCGCCATGGGCGTGTGGGGGTTCCTGTCGCTCAACTTGCTGCTGGTGGTGCTGGCGTTCTTCGTGTACCAGGCCGGCACCGCCGAAGGCCGCATGGCGATCGTCGAACGGCACTTCGAAGGCCGGACGGTGCGCGACCTCATGACGCCGGATCCCGCCACCGTGCCACCGGACATGCCGCTCTCGCAGTTCGCGCGCCTGCGCGAGTTCCGGGCCCACAGCGGCTACCCCGTGGTCGACGCCGCTGGCCGCCTGCACGGGTTCGCGCGGGTGCTGGACGTGGACCCGCTGGAGGACGCCGACGGCGAGATGCCGGCCGACGCCACCGTCGCGCGCGTGATGCGCGACGCCGAGACGATCGCGCCCGACGAACCGCTGCTGAAGGTCCTGCCGCTGCTGGTCGAGGGCAGGCTCGGTCGCCTGGTGGTGGTCGACGCCGAGGGGCGTGCGGTCGGCGTTCTGTCGAAGACCGACCTGGTCCGCGAATTCGAGCGCCTGCACGAGCGCGGCGCCTTTTCCGGCCGGCCCCCCCGCCTAGGGAGCGACGGGGGCAGCTGATGTGCCGCGCCGATCGCAACGACGGTGCGCGGGGCACCGTACCGACCGTCGCGGGCTGGAATACTGAACGTATGGACTTGCGATCGTGATCACCGCCCTCGTCTTCGTAGCGATCCTCTTCAGCGCCGTGCTGGTGCACGAGGCCGCGCACTACCTGAACGCGCGCAGCGTCGGGCTTCCCGTTCGTGCGTTCAGCGTCGGCTTCGGGCCGGTGCTGTGGCGTCGCCAGTGGCGCGGGACCGAATGGCGTTTCTCCGCCATCCCGCTGGGCGGCTACGTGGACCTGCCCGGCATGACGCCGGAGCAGGACGCGGACGGCACGCTCCGGCACGCCAGCAGCGGATTCGCCCGCCTGGGCCTCGCCGCGAAGGCGTGGGTCCTGATCGGCGGGGTGATCGCCAACTTCGTGCTGGGCACGCTGCTGCTGGCCAGCGCGGTGACGCTGGCGCCGGGCTACCGCGCGCTCACCACCGGCCAGGATCCCATGGTGCACGGCACGGTCGTGGTCGAGGTGGTACCCGGATCGCCCGCCGAAGCGGCCGGACTGCGGGCCAATGATCGCATCACCTCGCTGGCGGGGATCGACGACCCGGTCCCGGCCGACGCGGTCGAGGCGATCCAGACCACCCGCGGCACGCTGGACCTCACGGTCCGCGGCGACGACGGCGCCGAACGGAGCCTGTCGCTCCCGTGGCCGCCGGACGGCACGGAGGACGGCGAGACGCCGCTCCTCGGCGTGCAGCTGACCCCCGCCGACGTCGAAGCGGTCGGCTTCCCCACCGCGGTGGCGGAGTCCGCCGCGTTCGCGGTGCGCGCCGTGCCGGAGATGGTGTCCGGCTTCGTGCGCGGGTTCGGGAGCGTGCTGAGCGGTCGCGGCAGCGACGAGGTCGCCGGTCCGGTCGGCATGGTCGGCATGGTGTCCCAAGCCAGCCAGGTCGGCGTGGCACCGGTGCTGCTGCTGGCGGCGATCATCAACTTCTCCCTGGCGGTGTTCAACCTGCTTCCGATTCCGGGCCTGGACGGCGGTCGCCTGCTGCTGGCCACGGTGGTCGCCGTGCGCGGCAGGCCGTTCGAGCCGGGACGCGAGGAGGTGCTGCACTTCGTGGGCGTGATGGCGGTGCTGGCCCTGATCGTGCTCATCACCCTCCAGGAGCTGCAAGGAACGTTCTCGGCCGGATGAGCGAACCGACGCCCGTGCCTAGCGACGCTCGCTGCGCGATCCTCATCCCCGCCAAGGACGAAGCCGAGCGGGTCGGATCCGTCGTCGCCGTCGCGCTCCGCGCAGGCCTGGGGCTGGTGCTGGTGGTCGACGACGGATCGCGCGACGCCACCGCCCTCGTCGCCGACGGGGCGGGCGCCGAGGTGCTGCGTTTGGGAGAGAACCGCGGCAAGGGGGGCGCGCTGCTGGCGGGCGCGGAGCATCTCGAGCAGGAGGTGCTGGTGCTGCTGGACGCCGACCTGGTCGGACTCCGCCCCGAGCACGTCCGTGCGCTGGCCGATCCGGTCCTTGCGGGCGAGGTCGAGATGACGCGCGGCGTCTTCCACGGCGCCCGCTGGAGCACCACCGCAGCGCAACGGATCGCGCCGCAGCTGGGTGGGCAGCGCGGGATCGTGCGGGAGCGGCTGCTGGAGGTCCAAGGGCTGGCGGACAGTCGGTACGGCGTCGAGATCCGCATCGGCGACACCGCCTTTGATCGAAGCTGGACCTGGCGCGACGTACCGCTCCCGGGCGTGAGCCAGGTGACGAAGGAGGAGAAGGACGGCTGGTGGCGTGGCGTGCGCAACCGGGTGGGGATGTACCGCGACATCGTCCGCTCCTGGTGGTCGTCGCGCCACTGAGGGGCGCTCGTCAGGGCGACAGGCCGATCCGGGACGCCAGCATCGCCGACCATTCGCGCAGCAGGTAGGCCGGCCGGTTCCCGCCGGCCGGTACGGTCCGCACCTGCGGCCGCAGCCCCTGCCTGCGCGCATGCCACGCCGCCCGCCAGGCGTGCAGATCGTCGCTGATCAACAGCACCTCCGACACGTGCAGGTGCGGACGCGCGAAGCGTACGTTCTCCTCCGTGCTGGTCGCCAACGACTCGGCGATCAGGTCGGACGAGGGCACGCCGTGCGCGGCCAGCCAGGCGACGCCGGCGGCCCCTTCGCTGGTCCGGTCGCCCGGCTGGGAGCCGCCGCTCACGATCAGGCGGTCGACGCACCCGGTCCGGTACGCCTCCAGGGCGCTGCGCAACCGGCGCTCGAACGCCGGAGATGGTCGCCCGTCGTACTGGGCCGCGCCCAGCACCAGTCCGGTCCCGCCCGGGCAGAGGTCCGGAGAGCCCGGCCCGCCCGCGATGCCGACCAGGTCGAACGACGCCACCATAAGCAGCACGAGCGGCGCCAGCAGCCACGACCGCAGGCGACCGTGCGGCACGGGCGTGCGGCGCCGCGGTCGGCTGGCGTGCCTCGACGATCGAGGTGGCACCGTCAGTCCGTCGGATCCAAGCGGGTCTCGACGGCGCGCGCGTGCGCTTCGAGATGCTCAGCGCGCGCCATGCGGGCCGCCGCGGGCCCGATGCGACGCACCAGCTCGGGCGAGAGGCTCACGACCGGCACGACCTTCTGAAAGTCGCGCACGTTCACAGCGCTCGCGAAGCGCGCGGTGGCCATGGTCGGCATCACGTGGCTGGGGCCGGCCGCGTAGTCGCCCAGGGCCTCCATGCTGTGCGCGCCCAGGAACACCCCCCCGGCGTTGCGCACCTGGGGGAGGACCGCCCACGGATCGTCGACCAACAGACACAGGTGCTCCGGGGCGTGCGCGTTCGCCACGACGATCGCTTGCTCCAGGTCGTCCACGCGGCAGAGCAGACCCCGCTCGGTCAACGACGCGCGAGCAGCGTCGGCGGTCGTCAGGTCGCGCAGCTGTCGCTCCAGTTCCTCGAGCACGCGAGCGATCAGGGCGTCCGACCACGCGACCAGCACCGGGCGGGCGTCCAGGTGTTCGGCTTGCGCCAGCAGATCGGCGGCGACGTGGACCGGATCGGCGTCCGGTCCGGCGATCACCAGCGTCTCGGTGGGGCCGGGCAACGCCTCGATTCCGACGGTCCCGAACACCTGCCGTTTCGCTTCGATCACGTACCGGTTGCCCGGCCCCACGATCTTGTCGACCGCCGGAATCGAGGCGGTGCCGTACGCCAGCGCCGCGATCGCCTGCGCGCCCCCGGCCCGCACTAGCGAGGCGACCCCGGCGCGTGCGGCGGCGTAGCGAATCTCGGCCGGAACCGTGCCGTCCGGTCCTGGCGGGGTGGCGGCCACCACCGTCGGTACGCCGGCCACGCGCGCCGGCAGAGCGCACATGAGCAGACTGCTGAACAGCGGAGCGGTGCCGCCCGGGACGTACACGCCGACCCGTTCGATCGGTCGGACCAGTTGGCCCAGCACGGCGCCGCCCTCCGCCTCCAGGAAGCCGCCGACCGGTTGGCGGCGGTGGAACGCCTCGATTCGGTCGGCCGCCAGGTCGATCGCTTCGCGCAGCGGAGCGTCCAGGCGCGCTGCGGCCGTCGCCACCGACTCCACGGGAATCGTCAGGTCGTCCAGGGTGACGCCGTCGAAGCGCGCGGTAGCGTCGCGTACCGCGTCGTCGCCGCGCTCGCGCACATTGCGCACGATCGTGCGTACCGCGTCCTCGACGCCCGGATCGTGATCGATGCGTCCGCGGTCGCGGACCGCGTCGAGGGAGGCGGCCAGGCCGCGGAGTTCGCGCATGGCGGGCATTCTATCCACGACGTCGGTAGCATGTCGCCATGCACGACGCCACCTCTCCCCCACCCGGGTGCACGCGCACGGACCAGGGCGACGCGCCGTGGACGGTGTGGTGGCGGGCCCATCGTGCCCGCGACCGGGTGGCCGAACGCCCTGCGCCTCGCGGCGTCCAGTTTCGCCTGGGCAGCGACACCGATAGCGGCACCGATGCCGATGCCGACGTGGGGCCCAACGCCATGGACGGCGTGCACGTCCTCATCGACGGTCGGCCGTCGGAAGCGTTGTTGGACGGCCCCGATTTGCGTCACGTCATCGTGCCGTACGCCGGCGTACGCGAACCGCTACGGACCGCGGTGCAGGCGCGCCCCCACCTCGCGTTGCACAACTCGCACGACAATGCGCGCTTCGTGGCGCAGCACCTGGTCGCGATGCTGGTGTCGCTGCCGGCGACGCCGGCGACGATCGGCCTGCTGGACCGGGAGGCGTTCGCCGCCATGCGGACCGGGACGCTGCTGGTCAACGTGGGGCGCGGTCCGGTGATCGACGAGAACGCGCTGTACGAGGCGCTCGAGGCGGGACGTTTGGCGGGTGTGGGGCTGGACGTGTGGTGGCGCTACCCGGAGGACCGCGACGCGCGGGCGGCGACGTTGCCGTCGCATCGGCCGCTGCACGTGCATCCCGACGTGCTGTTGTCGCCCCACCGGGCGGACGGCGTCGCCACCTCGGAGGAGGCGTGCGTCGACGACGTGCTGGCCACGGTCGACGCCATCGTGTCCGGCGTGGACCCGAAGCGGAACCGGGTGGACGTGTCGGCCGGCTACTGAGGGCGTCACGAAGGTCGGGCGC
>JBBDSD010000458.1:6658-14188 GCA_040905065.1 Trueperaceae bacterium
AACGGTCAGGCGGCGGCTTGCGCCTCGCCCGCCCGCTTCGCGACGTCCACCAGCGCCGCGAAGGCGTCCGGCTCCCGCACGGCCAGGTCGGCCAGCACCTTGCGGTCCAGCTCGACCCCGGCGGCACGCAGCCCATGCACGAAGCGGTTGTAGCTGAGCTCGTGCTGACGCGCGGCGGCGTTGATGCGCGAGATCCAGAGGCGCCGGAAGTCGTTCTTCTTGTCGCGACGATCGCGGTACTCGTAGTCCGCGGCGTTCAGCAGGGTCTGCTGGGCGACCTTGAACGTCTTGCTGCGGTGTCCCCAATAGCCCTTGGCCTGCTTGAGGACCTTCTTGTGCTTGGCGCGACGGACGGTGCCGGTCTTGGCTCTAGGCATGGCGCACGACCTTCCTCACGCGTACGGCAGGAGCTTCTTGATCCGCTCCGCCTCCGGCTTCGCGATGATGAGGTCGGTGCGACCCTGCCGGATGCGCTTGCCTGACTTCTTGTAGCTCAGGTGGCGTTTTCCGGTGCGCATGGCCGTGACCTTACCTCGCCCAGTGATCTTGACACGGGCTTTGGTGCCCTTGTGGGTCTTCAGTTTCGGCATCTGTGCATCCTTCGCTTCGTGAAGTTCGTGTCTCGCGTGGACGGGGCGTCGCAGCGCGAACGACGAAGGGGACGGTCGTGGGGTCAGGCGTCCTTGACGGCGGTGGGACGCAGGGTCATGTTCATGTCCATGCCGGCGATGATCGGCGGTTGGTCGACCGCGGCGATCATCGACACGTCCTGCGCGACGCGGTTGAGGAGCTCCTGCCCGAGTTCGGGGTGCGTGCGTTCGCGACCACGGAACATGATGGTGACCTTCACCTTGTGGCCGGCCTTCAGGAACCGACGCACGTGGTTCACCTTGGTCTGGTAGTCGTGATCGCCGATCTTGACGCGGAACTTGATGGCCTTGAGCTCTTGCTGGCGAGAGCGCTTGCGTGACTCCTTCTCCTCCTGCTGCAGCTCGAACCGATACTTGCCGTAGTCCATGAGCCGCGCCACGGGAGGTTGGGCGCGTTCGCCCACCAGCACGAGATCCAGATCTTCTTCCCGTGCACGACGCATCGCGTCGCGCGTTTCGACGATACCGATCTGGCTACCGTCCGCCTCGATCAGGCGCACCTGGCGCACCCGGATCTGATCGTTCACCTTCAGGTCTTTCGCTATGGACTCCACCTCCAACGCGTGCGTCCGGGTCCGAGCATCGGCCCAGGCACGGCGCTGAATCGTAGCACACCCGCGGGTTCGCATCAACGCGACGCGGACGCTGCGGACGCGGTTGGTACGCTCCGGTCATGAACGCACCGCTCCGCCTCGGATTCTCGCCCTGCCCGAACGACGCCTTCGTGTTCCACGCCCTGGTGCACGGCCTGGTGGCACCCGACCTGCGGTGGGAGGTCGTGATGGACGACGTCGAGGCGCTGAACGAGCGGGTGCGACGCGGCCAGCTGGACGTCGCCAAGATCTCGGTGCACGCCTACGCCCACGTCGCCGACCGCTACGCGCTGCTCCCCTCCGGCGGCGCCCTCGGGTACGGCGTGGGTCCGCTGCTGGTAGCGCGCGATCCGGAGCTGGACCTGACGCGCGCCACGGTGGCCACCCCCGGCGGACGGACCACCGCGAACCTGCTCTTGGACCTGTTCGCCCCGAACGGCGCGCAGCGCACGGCGATGCGTTACGACCGGATCGTGCCGGCGGTGGTCGCCGGCGAGGTCGACGCCGGTCTGATCATTCACGAGTCCCGCTTCACCTACGGTGATCACGGCCTGCACGCCGTGCAGGACCTGGGCGCTTGGTGGGAGGCCCGTACTGGGCGACCGATCCCGTTGGGCGCGGTCGCGATCCGGCGCGACCTGCCGGCGGAGCGGATTGCGCGCGTCGCCGCCGCCGTGCGGGCCAGCGTCGAGGCGGCCTGGGCCGACCCGGAGGCCAGCGAGGCCTACCAGGCGAGGCACGCGCAGGAGATGGATCCCGCGGTCCGGCGCCGGCACGTCGAGACGTACGTCAACGACTTCACGCGCGACGTGGGATGCGAGGGGCGCGAGGCGGTGCGCACCCTGTTCGCGCAGGCGGAAGCGCGCGGCCTGTTCCCCGCTCCGGTGCACGATACGTTCGTCCCGCACGGGGTGCGCGCGCCGACGCCGTGACCGCGGTGCGGAGGGCGTGGTGGGCGGCCTCGACCCCCGGTGCGTTCTACGCGAGCCTGGACGAGGAGGTCCGTCTTCGCTCCGCGATCGCGGTCGCGGCGTCCGCCGCGTTGCTCGGCTCCGTCCTGGCCGGCCTGCTGCTGGCGCGGGCCAGCGGATCGGCGCCGGGACCGTTCCTGCTCACCGTCCCGGCGTTGGCGCTGCCGTACCTGCTGATCCTCGGCATGCTGGGGTCGTTCGTGCTGATGCGCCCCGCGGAGCTGGACCTGCGCGCCTTCGAGATCGTGGCGTGGGCGTGGGTTCCGATCGGCTGGCTGGCGCTGGCGGTGGCGCCCATCGGCCTGTGGGCGCCCGGCCCCTCCCTGGCGGTGGCCGCGCTGCTCCTGCCGCCGTGGCACCTGTGGATGGTGTGGAGCGGCGTCGTGGTGCACGCAGGCGCCCGTCCCCGAGCGGCGGTGATCGGGTACGGCCTCACCGTGTTCGGACTGCCGTTGGCGATGGCGACGTTCGTCACGGCGATCCTCTCGTCGTTGCCCTGAGCGGCCGGGTCCGGGACGTGGGGCGGTCCTGCGACGCTCGTCGGCCTTGCCACTGTAGTTAGGGGGTATGCTCGGTCCATGGAAGGCCCTCGGTTCATGATCGGCGAAGAGGTGGTGCGAGACGGCGCGACGTACGTGATCGCCGGCCGTCGGTCGGGACCGTACGGCGTGCGGCTCCTGGCGGCCAGCGACCGGCACGGAGGCGCCAAGCGGATCGTCTGGGCGGACGAGCACGAACTGTCGCCGGTCGAGCCGTACCTGATGCCGCGCAACGACACCTACCTCGGCTGACGACGCTCGTCGCCCGACCTCACGGCTCCCCGAGCCGCATTTGGTCCAGCACCAGGTGGGCCAGGTCGGCCCCGTCGCGTGCCGCGCCGGGGTACGTAAGCGGCCCGTGGCGACAGACGCCCGCGGCGTAGAGCCCGTGCACGGTCCGCACGGCGAAGCCGTCCAGACCGGCTCGGTCCAACCGTTCGAAGTGGACGGTCCAACGGTTCTCGTCCGGCGCGCCCTCGTCGGCGGGTCCGTTCCAGCGGCACGGCCGCAGCGGCACCCCTCGCGCCCGCAGGTCGTCGGCCAGCTCGTCGTACGCCATCTCCCCCGGCCGTCCGGCGTGCTCTTCGGACGCGCCGCGCAGCAGACGCGCCCGCAGGAACGACCCCACGCAGAGCGCGACGCGGTCCGCCCGCCGGGGCACGCCCTCCCATGTGTCCAGGCCGCGTACCGCGCCGTCGCCGTCCACGACCAGGGCGTCCACGCTCGATTGCAGCACCGTCAGGGACGGGACCGTCTCGAGCCAGCCCTTGGCGGCCGCGTGCAGCTCCCAGGCGCCCACCGTGCCGTCGTCTCGCACCGTCAGCCGGTCGCGCAGCTCGTGCTGCAGCGTGCCCTCCCGAGCGTCCGCGCGGGGACGCTCCGAGGCGGCAGCGAAGATCGTGTCCAGACTGGTGGTGACCAGCAGCACCCGCCGGCCCGTCTCCGCGACCCGCCAGGCCAGTTCGCTGCCGGTCGCGCCGGCGCCCACCACGGCCAGCTCGTACGGTCGGTCGGACACGTCGCGGCTCGCGGTCGCCGGGGTCAGTCGCGCACCGGCGCCACCGGATGGAACGGCGTGTGCGACCCCTTGCGCCGCAGCACCAGGTGACGCCCGTCGCGGGTGCGTTGGTACACCACCGTGCCTGTGGGTGCGCCGACGAGCTCGACGCCAGCGTCGGCGTCCACCATCACGCGCAGGTGCAACGGCAGGCCGGACTCCAGCGCGCCCATTTCGTAGCGCTCGACGTCACCCAACCGGTAGCCGAAGAAGACCGACGGCGGATCGTCGTCGTCGTAGATGCACGTGAGCGAGCGCGCCTCGCCGGAGCGGTAGAGGGCGGACGCCTCCCAGGCCAGCGCGCGCGCCTCCTCCTCGCTCACGAACTCGGTGTCGGGTAGGTCGGTTCCGCCGAAGAAGGCGGCCGGGAACCGGCGCGATTGCAGGTAGAAGCCGCGCGGTCCGATGCGGAGCTTGACGGCGCGGTTGTCGTAGCGACTGCCTTTCACCACGCTCTTCAGGTGGTGGATCGCCAGGCCGAACCGGTCCTCGTGCTCGGCGACGAACGCCTCCCAGTCCGGATCGACCAGCGACGCGTCGGTGTTGATCTCGAACTCGGTCCCGTCGGTGATCATGCGGACCTCCTCGGTGCCTGGGTCTCGTCGTTCGTTGCGAGGTCGCAGACGTGCAGAGCGGCCACGCCGAAGGTGAGCGGCGTCCACACGACGTCGCCGAAGCCGGCGCGCGTAGCGCGCTCCGCCAACGCGTCCGGTTCGGGGAAGGTCAGCGTGCTGGCGGGCAGGTAGGCGTACGCCGCACGGTTGCCCGAGAGAAGACCGCCCAACAGCGGCAGCACCCGCGTGAAGTAGAACCGGAACACGGCTCCGAACGCGCCTCGCGGTGGCGGCGGGAACTCCAGCACCACCAGCCGTCCGCCGGGCCGAAGCACCCGCCGGAACTCGCGCAGGCCGGCGTCCACGTCGGCGAAGTTGCGCAGGCCGAAGGCGATCGTGACGGCGTCGAAGCTGGCGTCGGCGTACGGCAGCGCCGTTCCGTCCCCCGTGTCGAGCGTCAGGGCCACGCCCCGGCGGGTCGTCTTGCGGCGGCCGATCGCCAGCATCGCCTCGGCGAAGTCGACGCCCACGACCCGAGCTTCGGGCCGGGCGGCCGCCAACGCCAACGCCAGGTCGGCGGTTCCGGTAGCGACGTCCAGCACGTCGCGCGGTCGCTTGGCGAGGGCCCGGTCGACCGCGACTCTCCGCCAGCCCCGGTCGGTGCCGAGGCTGAGGACCGCGTTCGCCAGGTCGTAGCGCGGAGCGATGGCGTCGAACATGGCGCGAACGTTCCGTCCCGGGTCGGGTCGGGTCGGGGCGTGGGCCGGGTCGGACATGGCGGGGAGCCTATCACGGCGTTCGTGCGGCTTCACCTGCGCTGGCGACGCGGCCGCCGAGCGCGTCAGGCTTCGTTCGCTGCGGACCGCAGGCCCACCTGGGCCAGGTAGGCGTCCAAGCGCCGCTTGCTGAAGTTCGACAGGCTGACGGCCGTACCGCCGTACGCCAGGGTCGGCACGCTGCGGCGCCCGTCGTTCACCTGCTGGACGTAGCGCGCCGCCTTCTCGTCGTGCGTGATGTCCACCTCGCGGAACGGCACGCCAGCGGCGTCCAGCGCACGCTTCGTGGCGACGCAGTCGCCGCAGCGGTCGGTGGTGTAGATCGTCAACGTGTCCGCGTCGGGCGCGGGTCGTGCAGGATCGGTTCCGGACAAGGCGTCCACCTCCGCTCGCAACGGTACCGGCGCGCTACGCTTCGCTGCGTCGCGGCGCGCACCGGGGCCTCACGCTGCGAGCACGTGGCAGCGGTCGCGCCGTCGCCCGACGGTGCGGACCGCGCCGCCCGAGGTGCTAAGGTGACCGGTCGGGCGCGACGCCGCGCCCTGGAAAGCGAGCCGCATGATTCACCGAAACGTCGCCATCGTCGCCCACGTCGATCACGGGAAGACCACCCTGGTCGACGGCATGCTGCGCCAATCGGGCGTGTTCCACGCCCACGAACAGCTCACCGAGCGGGTCATGGACTCCGGCGCCCTCGAGCGCGAACGGGGCATCACCATCCTCGCGAAGAACACCGCCGTCGCCTGGGACGGCGAGAAGATCAACATCGTCGACACGCCCGGCCACGCCGACTTCGGCGGCGAGGTGGAACGCGCCCTGGGCATGGTCGACGGCGTGCTGTTGCTGGTCGACGCCGCCGAGGGACCGATGCCGCAGACCCGGTTCGTGCTGAAGAAGGCGCTGGCCGCCGGTCTTCGCCCGATCGTGGTCGTGAACAAGGTGGACCGCGCCGACGCACGACCGGACGCGGTGGTCGACATGACGTTCGACCTGATGGTCGAACTGGGCGCTCTGGATCATCAGCTGGACTTTCCCGTGCTGCACGCCATCGCGCTGCAAGGTCGCGCCTGGCGCGACGGCGAACCGCCCGCTGACGACCTGGCGGCCCTGTTCGAGACGATCCGCTCGCACCTGCCGGCCGCGGAGGGCGATGCGGACGGGCCCGCCCTGCTCCAGATCAGCAACCTGGCGTACGACGACTACGTCGGTCGTTTGGCGATCGGGCGCCTGCGACGCGGCCGCATCCGCACTGGAGACGGGCTGCTGCGCATGGCCCGCGACGGCAGCGAGGTGCGCGCGCGCGTCAGCAAGGTGTACACGCACCACGGCCTGGCGCGTGCCGAGGTGGCCGAAGCGGTCGCCGGCGACATCATCGCCCTGGCCGGCGTCGAAGGCGTGCAGATCGGCGAAACGCTGGCGTCGCCCGACCGTCCCGAGCGGCTGCCCGTCCACGAGGTGGACGAACCGACCGTGTCGGTCACGCTCAGCCCGAACACGAGTCCGTTGGCCGGCCGCGAGGGGCGCTACCTCACCAGCCGCCACATCGCCGATCGGTTGGAGCGCGAACTGCTCACGAACGTCGCGCTTCGCGTCGAGCCGCTCGGGGGCGAGAGCTACCGGGTGGCCGGCCGCGGCGAGCTGCACCTGTCGATCCTGATCGAACAGATGCGGCGCGAAGGGTACGAACTGAGCGTGTCGCGTCCTGAGGTCATCCTCCGCAATGTGGACGGCGCCACCCACGAACCGGTCGAACGCGTCACGACCGACGTGCCGTCGACGGCGCTAGGAAGCGTGATCGAGGCGCTCAACCAACGGCGCGCCAAGCTGGTCGATCTGCAGCAGGGCGAGACGCGAGCCCGCGCCGAGTTCACCATCCCCAGCCGCGGCCTGTTCGGATTCCGCACGCAGTTCCTCAGCCTCACCGCCGGCGAGGGCCTGATGAGCAGCCTGTTCGACGGCTACCAACCGATACAGGGCGAGATCCGCACCCGGCCGAACGGGTCGCTGGTGTCGATGGAGGACGGCGAGGCGTTCGCCTACTCGATCTGGAAGCTGCAGGACCGCGGCACCTTCTTCGTGGATCCCGGCACGCAGGTGTACGTCGGCATGATCCTGGGCGCGCACCAACGCTCGGGCGACCTGGACGTGAACGTCACCAAGAACAAGAAGCTCACCAACGTGCGTGCCTCGGGCAGCGACGACAACCTGGTGCTGATCCCACCGAAGCGGTTGTCGCTGGAGGAGGCGCTCGAGTACCTGAGCGAGGACGACCTGCTGGAGGTCACGCCCAAGAGCCTGCGCCTGCGCAAGCGGACGCTGGAGCCGAACCTCCGCAAGCGCGAAGCGAAGCAGCGGGTCACCGCCACCGCCTGAGCGAACGGACTACGGTC
>JBBDSD010000459.1:0-14154 GCA_040905065.1 Trueperaceae bacterium
ACGTCGGGCCTGGTGCTGGGGGTCGCGCACCGCACCGGGTTGGCCGACGCCGCGGACGTGCTGCTGCGCCTGGACGACGGGGTCGTGCGCGAGGTCCGGCGGAAGGAGGCGGCCCGGTGACGCGCGACCTGTACGACGCGGCCGACGTGTACGACCTGCAGTACCGCGCCTACCGCGACGACCTGCCGTACTACCGCTCGCTGGCGCTCGACCGACCCGGCCCGGTGCTCGAGGTCGGTGCCGGCACCGGCCGCGTCACGGTCGAGCTGGCCCGCACCGCCGAACGGGTCGTGGCGCTCGAGCCGTCCGCCGCCATGCGGGAGCGTGCCCGCGCCCGCCTCGAAGCAGCAGGCGTCGCCGACCGCGTCGAACTCCGCGCCACGCCTGCCGAAGCGCTGACCGACGTGGGCTCCTACGCGCTGGCGGTCGCGCCGTTCCACGTGCTGATGCACCTGCACGACCTGCCGGCCCAGGACGCGGCGCTCACGGCGATCCGCCGCTCGCTGGCGCCGGGCGGCCTGTTCGCCTGCGACGTGGCCGCGCCCCGCTTCGGGCCGGAGGGCGTCCTGCGGCACGAGGCCACCTGGCAGGACGCCGAGGAGCAGCTGGACCTGTGGCTGCTGCAGCGCACCGATCCCGCCCACCAGACGGTCGAGAGCCGCTACCTGCTGGACCGCACCGGGCCGGACGGCACGGTGCGCCGCGAGCGGGTGCGCCTGGTGCAACGGTGGTTCCATCGCTTCGAGCTGCAACGGGCGCTCGCGTCGGCGGGCTTCGATCCGGTCCGGATCCTCGGCGACTTCGACCGGCGTCCGGTCCATGCGGATTCGCCGCGGCTGGTCGCCGAGGCGCGGGTACCGCCGGGCTAAGCCGCTTCCAGCACCCGCGCCGCCGCCCCGACGGCCGCACCGTACGGCGCATCGTGCCCGAGCTCGCGGGCGACCGACTCGAGCGCGCCGGCGAGGGCGAGCACGTCCAGGCCGTCCGCCCAGCCGAGGGTGGAGGGCCGGATCACGGTGTCGCGGGTCGGCCCCTGCCCGCCGCCGATGCGCACATTGCGCGCGGCGAAGGCGGCGACCACGTCGGGCGCCCGCAGGCCGTCCGGCACCCGCATGGCGGCGACGGCGGGGCTGGGCGTGCGCGCGAACGGCGCGAACCCGATCGCGGCGCCGGCCGCGAGCAGGGCGTCGTTCAGCCGGGCGCGGGTGGTCCAGAGCCGTTCCGGACCGCCGTCGCGAAGGAGTTCCGGCAGGACCGCGGCGGCACCGGCGACCAGCGTCACCGGCGGCGTGGGACCGGTCTCGCCCTTCGCCTGCCGGCTGAGCTCGGCGTGCAGGTCGGTGGCGTAGGCGCGGGGCGGGTCGGGCGGTTCGGCGTACGCCCGCTCGGAGAGCCAGACCAGGCCCAGGCCGGGCGGAAGCAGCAATCCCTTCTGGGAGCCGGCAACGATCGCGTCGAAGCCCCACGCTTCGGGACGCAGGTCGGCGACGCCAAGCGAGGTGACGACGTCGACCACGATCAGCGCCTCGGGCGCGACGGCGCGCACCGCGGCCGCCTGCGCGCGCACGTCGTGCAGCACGCCGGTGCTGGTCTCGGAGTGCACCAGCGTCACGGCAGCGACGCCCGCGCCGGTCCGTCCCTCCTCCTCCTGCACGCGGCGCACCACGTCGGCGACCGCCTCCGGCGCGACCGGCTCGCCCCACGGCGCGGTCGCCTCGTCGACCGGGTGCCCCAGGGCGCGCGCCATCTCGGCCCACCGTTCCCCGAAGCGGCCGGCGTGCACCGTCACCACGCGTCCGCCCTCCGGCACCGTGGCGCGCAGCGCCGCCTCGAAGGCGGTGGTGCCGCTCCCGGGCAGGAGCAGCACGCCCGGGTCGGGCGCCACGCAGGTCAGGCGCGCCAGGTCGCGCCGCACCTCCAGCAGCAGGGCCGAGAACGCTTCGGTGCGGTGGTGCAGCGGCGGGCGGGCCATCGCTTCGAGCACGAACGGCGGCACCTCGACCGGTCCGGGCGCCGCGAGTCGCGCCTTCGGGACGGTGGACCACGCGGGCCCCGTCACAGCCGCACCGCGCGCAGGCTGCGGATCACGTCGGTCATGCCGCGCAGCACGTCCAGCACCTCGTCCGGCGGGGCCTGGTCCAAGGTCAGGGCGAACATCGCCACGCCGTCGTCCGCTTCGCGGCTCAGCTGCATGCCGACGATGTTCACGCCGGCGTCGCCCAGCACCGTACCGACCCGCCCCACCGCGCCGGGACGATCGACGTTGGTGCAGATCAGCATCGCCTTCTCCGGTCGAACCTCGATCGGGTAGCCGTCGATGCCCACGATCCGGGGCGCGCCACCGAGGATGGTGCCGGCCACGCGGGTCTCGCCCTCGTCGCTGCGGACGGTGACCTGCACCCAGGTGGTGTAGCCCCGGCCGCGCGCGGCCGTCGTCTTCGACACGCGGATGTCGCGCTCGCGCGCGATGGCGGGGGAGTTGACGTAGTTGGCGGGCTCGCCGAGGATCGGGTCCAGGAACCCCTTCGTGACCGCGGTGGCGATCGGGTCGGGATCGCGGGGGAAGTCCCCGGCGAACTCGATCGCCAGTTCGCGCACCCGGCCCGGCACCAGCTGCACCGCGGCGCGCCCCAGCAGCTCGCCCAGCTGCAGGTGCGGACCCAGTTCGTCCAGCACCTCCTTGCTGAGGGCGGGTGCGTTCACCACGCCGCGCGAGTAGTCGCCCGCCAGGGCGGCCGCGGTGCGCTCCAGGATCTCGGCCCCGACGCGTGCCTGGGCTTCGCGGGTGTTGGCGCCCAGGTGCGCGGTGAAGACTACGTCGTCGCGGTGCAGCAGCGGGTGGGACGGATCGGGCGGCTCGATCACGAACACGTCCAGCCCGGCGGCGAACAACTGGCCGGACTCGAGCGCTGCGAGCAACGCCGCCTCGTCGACGATGCCGCCGCGCGCGGCGTTGATCACGATCGCCCCTGTCGGCAAGAGGGCCAGTTCGGCCTCGCCGATCATGCCGCGCGTCTCGTCGGTGAGGGGCGTGTGCACCGTGAGGGCGTCGCTGCGTTCGAGCAACGCCGCGAGGTCGTCATGCAGCTCGACGCGCAGTTCCTCCGCCCGGTGGCGGGAGATGTACGGGTCGTAGACGGCGACCTCCATCCCCAGGGCGCGGGCGCGGCGGGCGACCAGCGATCCGATCCGCCCCAGGCCGACGATGCCCAGGCGCGCGTCCTTCACCTCGCGCCCCAGGAAGGACCGATCCCACCTGCCGGCCCGGATCAGGCGGTCGCTGCGCGCCACCCCGCGCGAGGCGGCCAGCAACAGCGCGATCGCCAGCTCGGCGGCGGAGACGTTGTTCGCCTCCGGCGCGTTCAGCACCACCACGCCGCGCCGACTGGCGGCGTTCAGGTCGATGTTGTCGACGCCCACGCCGCCGCGACCGATCGCCCGCAACTTGACGGCGGCCGCCAGCAGATCGGCGTCCACCTGGGTCCGCGACCTCGTGATGAGGCCGTCGTAGTCGCCGACGATGCGGAGGAGCTCGTCGCGAGCGATGCCCGCGCGGTCGTGCACCTCGACCCCGTCGTAGTGGGCGTTCCCGAGGTTCACGTCGTCGGTGACCAGAATCTTCAGCATGGCCTTGGATGCTACCAGGCGGCGTTCAGCGAGCGTGCACGAAGCCGTCGAACGCCAGGCCGCCCTGCACCGGGAACGAGGCCACGCCCAGCACGTCCATCGCCAGTTCGCCACGTACCGCGAAGGCGCTGGGCGTTCCGGACAGGGCGCGGTTCACCGCGCGCAGACCGACCGGATCCATCCGTGCCGAATCGGGGTAGAACAGCAGCTCCAAGCGCCGCTCGGCTCCGGCCGGTAGCGGGACGGGCCCGACGTCCAGGCGTGCGACCGTGACCCCGCCCATCTCGAGCACCACGTCCTTGCCACTCAGGAAATAGCCGATCTCGCCCGGGTTCGCGACGAAGGCCGAGATCTGCACCACCGGCACGCCCGCCCGCACCTCGAAGGCGTGGCTCGCCTCGAAATCGTGCCGCACCACGGGGGCCGTCACCGTCTCGCGCGGCAGGAGGGTTCCGCTCAGCAGCGTGGCGTCACGCACGTCGAAGGCGTGCCCCCCGGCGGAGAATCGCATGCGGCCCTCGACGCGGTAGGCGAGCGGCTCGCCGGCGAACGCGCGCGCGACCGCGGTCAGCAACGGACGGCGGGGAGGCAGGTCGGCGTCGACCGGGAACGAAAGCGGCGCCGTACCGCCGTTCGGATCCAGGAACACACCAGGCTCCAGCGCGCCTTCGGCGACGGTGGCGTCGTCCAGGATCACACGGTACGTCACCCGGTCCAAGCGGACGCCGAACGGGTTGTCGTTGCGGGCGAGCGCCGCGACGTGCAACTGGAGCCGTTCGCCCGCGCCGGGCGGATCGAAGCGATCGATCCGCGTCCGACCGTCGATCGCCTGCAGCGTCAACGGCTGCACCGGTTCGGTAGGCACGGAGCGCACGTCGCTGCGCGGCACGCAGGCGCTCGCCAGCAGCAGCAGCATGGTGGCGGCAAGGGTGGCGGCGAGGGCCGGGCCTACGGTCGCGGCGCGAAGGCGATACACGTCCCGAGCATAGCAGCGCCCCCCGTCGGTCAGATCACCTGCCGCACGCCCAAGGCGTGGACGCGGCGCTCCAGTTCGCGCCGGAGCCGGCGCGCCCACGGTGCGTGCAGCTCCGGATCGGCGTCCAGCATGGTGATCGCCAGGGCGCGGGCCCGCTCGATCAGGTCGCCGTCGCGGACCAGGTCGCCCAGCTCCAGGTCGGGCAGGCCGGACTGGCGGGTGCCGCGCATCTCGCCGGGA
Organism: Trueperaceae bacterium; assembly: GCA_040905065.1. Classification (GTDB taxonomy): domain Bacteria; phylum Deinococcota; class Deinococci; order Deinococcales; family Trueperaceae; genus SLSQ01. The sequence continues at coordinate 4,844 of JBBDSD010000459.1, forward strand.
CCGCGAAGCTCCAGGTCCTTCTCGGCGATCAGGAACCCGTCGGTGTGCTTCTCGATCACCTGCAGGCGCCGTTGCGTGCTGCGCGACCGATCGCCGGCGATCAGGATGCAGCGGCTCTCCGCCGCCCCTCGGCCAACGCGTCCCCGCAGCTGATGCAGTTGCGCCAGGCCGAACCGCTCGGCGTTCTCGATCACCATCACGCTGGCGTTGGGCACGTCCACGCCGACCTCGATCACGGTGGTGGCGACCAGCAGGTCCGCCTCCCGGTCGCGGAAGCGGCGCATCGTCTCCTCCTTCTCCTGGGCGCTCATGCGGCCGTGCAGCAGCTCGATGCGGACGTCGCTGGGCAGCATGGCGCGCAGATCGTCGGCCATCGCCGTCGCCGACGCGATCTCCTGCATCGTCTCCGCCTCGCTCGGGTCGATCAGCGGCGCGACCACGAACGCTTGGCGACCGGCACGGATCTCGGAGGTGAGTTCGCGGTAGACGCGGAGGCGCTGCTTCGCGTTCACCAGTTCGGTACGGACCGGCGTGCGGCCGGGCGGCAGTTCGTCCAGCACCGACAGGTCCAGGTCGCCGTACGCCGTCAACGCCAGCGAGCGCGGGATCGGCGTGGCGGACATGACCAGCACGTCCGGCAGGTCGCGCAGCAGGGCGCGTCGCTGATCGACCCCGAAGCGGTGCTCCTCGTCCACCACCGCCAGGCCCAGGTCGCGGAAGGTCACCGCCTTCTGGATCAGGGCGTGCGTTCCGACCACCAGGTCCACGCCGCCCGACGCGATCCGCGCCAGGGCGTCGCGCCGTACGGCCGCGGGCTGCGCACCGATCAGCAGGTCGCTGCGCACGCCCAACGGATGCAGGTACGCCCGCAGGCTCTCGTAGTGCTGCCGCGCCAGAATTTCGGTAGGCGCCATGAGGGCGGCTTGCCGTCCGGCCCGGATCACCAGCCAGGCGGCCGCCGCTGCGACGGCGGTCTTGCCGCTGCCTACGTCGCCCTGCAGCATGCGCGCCATCTGCTTGGGGGCGCGCAGGTCGGTGGTGACCTCCTCGATCGCCCGCCGTTGCGCGCCGGTGAGGGCGAACGGCAGTTCCGCTTCGAAGGTGCGCAGCTCGCCCGGATCCACGTGCACGGCGCGCCCTCCGCCTTCGGCGCGACGGGTGCGCAGCATGCGCAGCTCGAGGAACAGGAACTCGTCGAAGCGGAGCCGCTGCAGCGCCGCGGCCAGCGCCTCTTCGTCGTCGGGCAGGTGCGCCTGCCGCACGGCGCGGTCCAGCGGCATCAGGTTCTCGCGCTGCAGCAGCGCGCGCGGCAGGTGGTCGGGCACGGTCGGCAGCGCATCCAGCAGGACATGCACGGCGCGTCGCAGGTAGTCCTGGCTGGTACCGCGCGGCACGCGGTACAGGCCCACGATCCGGTCGGTCGAGAGCCGGTCGTCCCCCTCGACCAGCTCGTGGTGGGCGACGTGCAGCTCGCTGCGGCCAGCGCGTTCCTTGACGCGACCGCTGGCGATCACGGTGCGTCCGGGGAACAGCTGGTCCTCCAGCCACGGTTGGTTGAACCAGACCAACGTGAGCCGGTCGCCGCGGGCGTCGCGCACGAAGCCGCGCAGCACGTGCAGGCCGCGTCCGCTGCGCGCCCCCTTGCGACCCAGCAGCGTCCCCAGCACGGTGGCCGCCTCGCGCCCGGCCAGGGAACGGAAGTCGGGCAGGGCGCGGCGATCTTCGTAGCGTCGGGGCCAGGCGTGCAGCAGATCGCGGTACGTGGCGATGCCGGCCTCCAGCAGGCGTCGTGGCGCCTGCGCGGCCAGGGCCACCGCTCCGCTGCGCAACTCGGCGTCCAGAAGCGCCTCCACGGCCCCGGCGGACCGGGCGGAACCGGACCGCGGCCCGGCGGGCCGGGCGGTGGAGGGACGGTCGTCGGCGGATCCTGGGGCGTCCCGTGGCGCGTCGTCGCTGCGGTCCGGTGCGGCGGCCTCCAACCGCCGAAGCGCCTCGTCCACCCGGTGTCGGCGCTGCTCCTCGTCCAGGTCGGCGTACCCGCCGAACAGGGCACGCACCTCGGCGAACGGAGCTCCGACGGTAATGATCAGGCTCTCGATACCGCCGACCACCACCCGGTCGCGGCAGCCGTCATTCAGCTCCTGCCGCAGCGGCCGCATCAGGCGCTGGCGGAGCTGCTCCTTGGTGGCCACGCGCCCATGCTACCCAGGCGACCGTCTGCACCCGATCGGCGCAGGCGTACCGCCTGTGCATCCGCAGGTGCACCCGCATAGGCACCCGAGTCATACGTCCCCTTGCGTTCGGAGTCTGCAGGGCCTACGCTCGTAGGCGACGCACACGGTCCTGCCATCGTCCCGCACCGACGCCGGGGGCGACGGCGCGCAGGCGAACCCGCCGTTCCACCCGGACGTGCCCGGGACGGGCGACTGGGCCGGTGTGCACGCCGGGACCCGCTGCGTGCGGCTCGGCACGAAGGAGGTACCCGATGATCCGAAAGACGATGCTCATGCTGATCGCCGCGGTCGCGTTCGGGTTCGCGTCCGCCCAGAGCACGGTCGAGATCTTCTCCTGGTGGGCCGGCGACGAAGGCCCCGCCCTCGAGGCGCTCATCGACGTGTTCGAAGAGCAGAACCCCGAGTACGAGGTGGACAACGCCACCGTCACCGGCGGTGCCGGCGTGGTGGCGCGCGCCGTGCTGAAGACCCGCATGCTGGGCGGCGATCCGCCCGACTCGTTCCAGGTGCACGCCGGCGAGGAACTGATCGGCACCTGGGTGGTCGCCGACCGGATGGAGGACCTGACCTTCCTCTACGAGGAAGAGGGCTGGTTCGACGCCTTCCCGCAAGAGCTGATCGACCTGGCCAGCACCGAGGACGGCATCTGGAGCGTGCCGGTGAACATGCACCGCTCGAACGTCCTCTGGTATGTGCCGGAGAATCTCGACGCCTGGGGCGTGTCGGTGCCCTCCGACTGGGACGAGTTCGTGGGCATGTGCAGTGATCTGCAGGCGCAAGGCGTCACCCCGCTCGTCCTGGCCGAGAACTGGACCGTACAGCACCTGTGGGAGTCGGTCGCGCTGGCCGAGCTCGGCGCGGACGGCTGGTCGGACCTGTGGACCCGCGACCTGGCGTTCACCGACGACGCCGTCGTCGCCACCTTCGAACGCCTCGGCGAGATCATGGACTGCGCCAACGACGACGCCTCCGGCCTCAGCTGGCAGCAGGCGACCGACCGGGTCGTCGACGGCGCCGCGGCGTTCAACGTGATGGGCGACTGGGCCGCCGGCTACATGGCGACCACCCTCGAGCTCGAGCCCGGCGTCGGCTTCGGCTGGGCCGCCTCGCCCGGTACCGAAGGCGTGTTCATGGGCCTGTCCGACTCGTTCGGTCTGCCGATCGGCGCGCCCAACCGCGAGGGCGCCATCGAGTGGCTGCGGACCACCGGATCGCTCGCCGGGCAGGACGCCTTCAACCCGCTCAAGGGCGCGATCGCGCCGCGCCTGGACAGCGACCTGAGCCTGTACAACGACTACCTGCAGTCGGCGTTCCAGGACTACAGCCACGACCGTCAGGTCGGCAGCCTGGTACACGGCACCGTCGCGAAGGAGTCGTTCATGAGCGAGTTCGCGACCGTGATCGAGATCTACCAGGACTCCGGCAGCGCCGTGGCCGCCGCCAACGCGGCGGAAGCGGTCGCCGGCCAGACCGGATTGGGCCGCTGATCCCGGGCCCACGCCCCTAGACCGGATCGGGGGGGCGGCGACGTCCGCCCCCACCGTCCGCAGGTGCCCCGCCGAGGCGAATCATGTCCAAGGATCGGATCTCCGCCGTTCTGATGTTGCTGCCGTCGTTGATCCTGCTGGGGATCTTCGTCTACGGGTTCATCGGGCAGACCTTCTACGTATCGCTCACCAACTGGGGGCGCGACGCCACGCAGGCGCTGGCGTTCGATCCGGTGCTGCAGTTCGTCGGGTTCGAGAACTATCAGCGCCTCTTCACCGGCGCGCTCGAGGCGCGTTTCCGCCAGGACCTCGTCAATCTCTTCTTCTTCACGATCTTCTTTCTGGCCGGCACGCTGGGCTTGGGCCTGCTGCTGGCGATCTTGCTCGATCAGAACGTACGCGGCGAAGGTCTGTTCCGCACCCTGTTCCTGTTTCCGTTCGCGCTGTCGTTCATCGTCACCGGCACCGTCTGGCGTTGGATGCTGCAGCCCCAGGGCGGCCTCAACGCCCTGCCCACCACCATCGGCCTGCCGCGCGGCACGTTCGGCTGGCTCACCACCCGCGACCAGATCTGGCGCTTCGACTGGAACCTGCTGCCGACCTTCACCGGATTGTTGCTGGCCCTGATCTTCGGATGGGTGGCGATCATTGCCTGGCGCGGCCGGGGCGGCCGGACCCGCGCCTGGGTCACGGGCGCGGTGGCGCTGCTGCTGGCCGGCTGGGCCCTCACCGCCGGACGCAGCGTGCAGTTGCTCCCCTTCCCCGAGATGCGCGGCTTCAACCTGGCGTTGATCGGCATCATCCTGGCCGCCGTCTGGCAGATGGCCGGCTACACCATGGCGCTGTACCTGGCAAGCCTGCGCGGAATACCGGATGCGCTGCGCGAGGCGGCGCGGATGGACGGCGCCACCGATTTTCAGATGTACCGGCACGTGATCCTTCCGCTGCTGGGCCCGATCACGCTCTCCGCCATGATCATCCTGGGCCACATCAGCCTCAAGATCTTCGACCTGATCTTCGCCATGACCGGCCCCGACCAGGCCACCACCAGCGTGCCCGCGCTGCTGATGTACATCCGCGCCTTCCGGGCCAACCAGTTCGCCGACGGCGCCGCCATCGCCATGGTGCTGCTGGTGCTGGTCGCCACCGTGATCGTGCCGTACCTGTGGATCAGCCTCCGCGGCGAGGTACGGCGGTGAACCGCTGGACCCGTCGTGGCCCGTGGCGCATCGTGGTCTACCTGCTCCTGCTGGTGGCGGCGGCGTTCTTCTTGCTGCCCGTCTATCTGGTGATCGTGACGGCGTTCAAGGACGCCGCCTCGATCCGGCTCGATACCGCCTGGCAGTTGCCGGAGACGTGGCACTGGCAGAGTTTCGTGACCGCATGGGAGGCGTTCGCGCCCAAGCTGCGCAACAGCCTGGTGCTGGCGGTCTCCGCCACGGTGCTGTCGGCACTGCTGGGGTCGATGAACGGCTACATCCTGTCCAAGTGGCGCTTTCCCGGCGCCAACGTGATCTTCCCGCTGATGCTGTTCGGGATGTTCATCCCCTACCAGGCGATCCTGATCCCGCTGTTCGCGTTCCTGCGCGACATCGGGCTGTACGGCAGCCTGTGGGGCCTGATCCTGACGCACGTGGTGTACGGCCTTCCGATCACCACCCTGATCTTCCGCAACTTCTACGCCGAGATCCCTGACGACATGCTGGAGGCCGGCAAGATCGACGGCGCCGGCTTCTTCGGTCTCTACCGCCGCATCGTCTTTCCGCTATCGATCTCCGGCTTCGTGGTGGTGGTGATCTGGCAGTTCACGCAGGTCTGGAACGAGTTCCTGTTCGCGGTCACGCTCACGAACCGCTCCTCGCAACCGATCACGGTCGCGCTCGCCCAGCTCGCGGGCGGCGAAGCGGTCCGCTGGAACCTGCCGATGGCCGGCACCATCCTGGCCGCCATCCCCACCCTGATCATCTACGTGATCCTGGGGCGTTACTTCATTCGCGGCCTGCTGGCCGGCAGCGTCAAAGGCTGAGCCCACCGCCGCGACGCCCACGGCGCCCGTCCGGCGACATCATTCGGGCGGGCCACGTGGTGTCCTCGCTGGGTGACGCACGCGCTGGAGCCGGTCGCCCCCGAACGCCGCGCCTGGATCCTGGCTGCCGCCGCGGTCGGCGCCTTCGTGTCGACCGTGATGGCGACCGCCGTGAACGTCGCGCTCCCCTCGTTGGTGACCGCCTTCGACGCTCCGTTCGCGCTGGTGCAGTGGGTGGTGCTGGCGTACCTGCTGGTCACCGCCGCCCTGCTTCCGATCGTGGGCCGCCTGGCCGACATGTGGGGCAAGCGCGCCATCTTCGTGGGCGGCTTCGTGGTGTTCGGCCTGGGCTCGCTGGCGACCGGCCTGGCGCCCGGCATCGAGGCGCTGATCGTCTTCCGCGCCGTGCACGGTCTGGGCTCCGCGGTCCTGACAGGCGTGGGGCTCGCCATCGTCACCGACGTGTACCCAGAAGAGCACCGCGGCCGCGCGATCGGCATCAACGGCGCGGTGCTCGCCACCGGCATCGTCATGGGGCCCGCCTTGGGCGGCGCGCTGGTCGAGCTCGACTGGCGTCTGGTGTTCCTGGCCGGCGTGCCGGTCGCCGCCTGCGGCGGTTGGTTGGCCTGGAAGTTCGTACCCCGCTACGCACGCGGCACGAAGCAACGCTTCGACCTGCCCGGCGCGGCGCTGCTGGTGGCCGCCCTCACCTCGCTGTCGCTGGCGTTGACCCTGGGGCAGGGGCGCGGCTTCGGCGACCCCTGGATCGTGACGTCGTTCGCGCTGGCCGCGGCGCTAGCACCGCTGTTCCTGCTGCGGCAGGCGCGCACCGACCATCCGGTGGTCGACCTCTCGCTGTTCCGCGAGGCCCGCCTCTCGATCGGCCTGGCCGCGGGCCTGGGCACCTTCGTGTCGATCGCCGGCACCATCTTCGTGATGCCGTTCTACCTGGAGCTGGTGCAGGGCCGCACGCCGGGCGAGGTAGGGCTGCTGATGGCGGTGACGCCGATGCTACTGGTGATCGTGTCGCCGATCGCGGGCGCGCTGGCCGACCGCTACGGCGAACGGATCGTGACCGTCGTCGGGCTCGGCTTCGCGCTGGTCGGCTTCACGGCGGTCGGCACGCTCTCGGAGTCGACCACGGCGCTAGGGTTCGTGCTGCGGTTCGTGCCGGTCGGCATCGGCATGGCCACTTTCCAGAGCCCGAACAACAGCGCCATCATGGGCGCCGTACCGCCCGGCCGGTCCGGCGTGGCCGGCGGTCTGCTGGGCCTGACGCGGGCGCTGGGCCAGACCGTCGGCATCGCGGTGCTGGGCAGCCTCTGGGCGGCACGCGTCGCGCTGCACGCCGCGGCGGACGGCGCCGACGGCGCGGCCGTGGCGTCGGCGTCGGCGCAGGTGGCGGGGCTGCACGACATGATGCGGGTGGTGCAGGCGTTGATCATTGCCAGCCTGATCCTGTGCGTCTGGGACCTGCGCAGGCGTCACGCCCCACCCCGGTACGATCGCCAACGAACGATCATTCGCTCCTGACGTACGCTAGCCGGCATCGTGCCCGTCGCCGACATCGACCTCTCCGCCCTGACCCGCAACGCGGCACGTTTGCGCCGTCGCGCGCAGGGCGGCGCCGATCTCCTGGTCGCCGTCAAGGCGGACGCGTACGGGCACGGCCTGATTCCGGTCGCGCGTGCGCTGGCACGGGAGGGCGTCAGCTGGTTCGGGGTCGCCACCGCCGACGAAGCCTGGCAGCTCCGTCGCGCCGGCGTGCCCGGCCGGGTGCTGATCTTCGGTCCGCTGCGAGGCACGGAACTCCGCCGCGCCCTGGCGTCGGACGCGGACCTGACCGTCTGCACGGACGATGACGTGGACGCGGTCCGCGCCGCGCAGGCGGAGCGCAGGGAAGCTGCGATGGCGCGTCCGCGCCTGCACCTGAATGTCGATACGGGGATGGCGCGTCTGGGCCAGCGTCCGGCCGAGGCACGCGCCGTGGCCGACCGGATCGACGCCGACGACGCGCTGACCTTGGAAGGGGCGTGGACGCACCTGGCGTGCGCCGACGATCTGGATGCGGACGTCACCGACCGGCAGTTGGACGCGTTCGACCGGTTCCTGGCCGACCTGGCGCGGGACGGCATTCGACCCACGCTTCGCCACGCGGCGAACAGCGCCGGCCTGTTGGCGCATCCGCGCTCGCACTACGACCTGGTGCGGTCCGGCATCGCGGCGTACGGCTGCTGCCCCGGACTGGGCCTGGAGCGGTTCATGCCGGAGTTCGAGCCGGTGCTGCGCCTCACGGCGCCGGTCACCTTCGTCAAGCGCGTCCGCAGCGGCGAGTCGGTGTCGTACGGCCACCGCTGGACGGCGCCGAAGGACGTCACCGTCGCGACCGTTCGCATCGGGTACGCCGACGGGTACCCGCGCGCGCTCTCGAACCGGGGCGAGGCAAGCCTGCACGGTCGGACGGTGCAGGTGGCGGGCACCGTCTGCATGGATCAACTGATGCTCGATGCCGGCGACGCGCAGGTGGACGTCGGGGACCGGGTGGTGTTGCTCGGTCCGGGGGGACCCAGCGCCGAGTCGTTGGCGACCCGCATCGGCACCATTCCGTACGACTTGGTCACCCGCGTCGGCGGACGCGTGCTCCGCCGCTACCGACTGGACGGCTGAGGCGGAACCGATGCCGAGCGGCGCCGGAACGCGCCGGACCAGCCCGACGCGCGACCGGCCTCAGCGATTCCGGTCCGCGTCCGTGCCGTCTCCGGGAGGCCGTTCGTCGGTCGGTCCGTCGCCCGGCTCGGGCGGGTCCTCGCCGTAGCGAGCGTCCGCGTCGTCGCCGCGTCCCGCGCTCTCGTCGTCGGACTCCCCGCGGTTCTCGTGGTGCAGCTGGACCCGCACCAGCGTGACCCGGCGCTCGTCCCCTTCGATCACCTCGAAGGTGGCGCCGTGGTAGTCCAGCATCTCCCCCACCTGCGGAATCGATCCGAACCGGTCGGTGAGGAAGCCGGCAAGGGTGTCGTACTCGCCGGCATCGTTGAACATCACGCCGTCCAGCACGTCGGAGACGGTGTCCAGGTGGGTCGAGCCCTGGATCAGGTAGGTGCCGTCGCCGGAGCGCACGACGTCCTCGTCCTCCTCCTCGTCCGTCTCGTCGTAGATCTCGCCAGTGATCTCCTCGATCACGTCCTCCAGCGTCACCAGGCCGCTGGTGCCGCCGAACTCGTCCACCACGATCGCGACGTGCTGCTTGCGGGCGCGCATGTCGCGCAGCAGGTTCAGGATCGACTGGGTCTCCGGCACGTACTGCGCCGGCGCCAACAGGTCGGCGACGGTGGCGCCCTCGAACGCGTCGGGGCGCCCCAGGTACGGCAGCAGGTCGCGCACGTGCACCACGCCCCGTACGTCGTCGATGGTGCCGGCATAGACCGGCATGCGGCTGTAGCCGTGATCGGTGGCGAGCGTGAGGAGCTCGTCCAGGCGCGCGTCGTCGCGCAGCGCGACCATGTCCACGCGGGGCGACATCACCTCGCGCACCACCGACTCTTCGACATCGATGATGCCCTAGAT